>NZ_CP025057.1:980000-1284130 GCF_002813555.1 Spiroplasma floricola 23-6 | reverse complement strand
TTTTTATTTACCTCATATATTAACAACTAAATTATAAGTTATCCACATAGTTTTAATGTGGATAACTTTAAAAACACATAGATTTTAGCACTAAATGTGGAAAAATACTTACAATAAAGTCAATAAATATGCTAGTTTTTAACAGTTATCCACATTTAAAAATAATTAATAAGTTATTAAAAGTTACTCTAATAAATATTAATGAAAAATTACAATATTAACAAAAAAAAACTATGTTTTAAGTTATAATCTTAAATGAGGTTTTGTTTAAAAAAGGAGGTATTTTATGAAAAGAACTTGACAGCCAAGTAAAATCAAGCATGCTAGAACTCATGGTTTTAGAGCTAGAATGGCAACTAAAAATGGTAGAAAAGTTATAAAAGCAAGAAGAGCTAAAGGTAGAGCTAAACTTACTGCTTAATAAATAACTATGAAAAACATCAATATAATTAAAAAAAATCATGAATTCCAAAGTATTATTGGAAATAAAAAATTTATTAAAACAAAGGGTTTTATAATTTATTTTAAAAATAATAATCTAGATAGATTTAGATATGGTATATCTGTTGGAAAAAAAATTGGTAACGCTGTATTAAGAAACAAAATAAAAAGACAAATAAGATCCATGGTTTATGAATTATTAAATGAACAAAAAAATAAAAATTATGATGTGGTTTTAATGGCGAGAGCTATGATTCTAAATAAAAATTATGAAAATAATTTAGAAGAACTTAGAAAATCGCTTTTATTAATAAAATAAAGAGAGGTGAATATCTTGTATAAACAGGACTATTCTAAATACCTAAGTAATAATAACAATAGAAAAAAAACGCCAAAGGACTGAATGAAATTAGTTTGAGTTTGAACTAAGTTAATATTATTTGTATTTATTATTGTTTCTATGCTATGAGGTTGTGTTCAAATGTACCAACCACAGTATACAGTTAATACAGTAACTGATATGGCTGGAAATAAAATATATTCTCCAGGGGTATCATTTGAAATTATTATTAAATCATTAGGTGATTGAAGTTCAAAAACTCACTGATTTAAGATTGATGATAAAACTGGTGAATTAAAAGAATATTCATTTAATCCTATATCGTCTTGAGGACAAGCATTTACAGTTACTTCATCTCCATTTTATGGATTCTTCGTTTATCCATTAGCATGATTATTAGTAAGTTTTATTAGCTTATTTTCTAGTCATAGTGATGGAAGATTGAATCCTCAATCTGCATCATATGGAGTGGCAGCTATTTTTGCAATATTCTTCACTTCAATAATTATTAGAGGTATAACTCTGGCATTTACTTGAAAAACTCAACTGAATCAAGAAAAAATGCAAGGATTACAAGCTAAGCAAGCAGAAATACAGGAAAAATATAAAAACTCATCGGATCCAAGTGCTAAACAAAAGCAACAAATGGAATTAATGTCCTTATATAAAAGAGAAGGTATTAGTCCAATGAGTTCAATAGCAACATCCTTCCTATCAATGCCTTTCTTATTTGCCATGTTTGCTGTTGTTAGAGCAACACATGCACTTAAAGTTGCAACAGTAGGACAAATTACATTAGTTGAGGTTCCTTTTGAACAATTAAAACAAGGGAATTGAATATATTTAACTTTAATTGTTATTTATTTACCTTTACAAATTGTATCGATGATGCTTCCAATGATTCTTCAAATGTTTAAGAAGAAACCAAAGTTGGAATCAGAACAACAAAAAAAAGCAAGAAAAAAACAATTGATAATGCAAATAGTATTCATGGTAGTTTTCTTATTCGTTGTGTTTAATATAGCTTCGGGTGTAGCGATATATTGAATTTTCTCTTCAACTTTCCAAATCATTCAAACTTTAACTTTCCATTTCTTAAAGGAAACTAAAGTTACAAGAATGAAAAAGAAAAGAGATAAACAAATTGAAAAAAACAAAACAATTGCTGCAAAAATCTCAAGTGAAACTAAAAATAAAAAATAATAAATTCAATCACTTCTTAATAAGTAGAAAACCAAAAACTAAATTAGTTTTTTGAAATAACTTTAATGAAGTGATTTTATTTATTCAAACAAAAAATAGAGTAGAATTTATGAAATTTTTAAATGAGCAGCTATCAAAAATTTCTAATATAAAAATTATTTCTATTTTTTATATGAAATCAAAAAATAAAAATATAATATGCTATGATTCTAAATTTGAATTGGATATTTCTTTAAAAAATAGTTTTATAAACTTAATTAAAACTCTTTTTAAAATCAAATTAGATATGATAATTAATTTTGATTTCGTTAATTTCAATATCGCTAATAAAAATATACATTCTTATGATATCTTTGAACTGAAGAAAAATATAAATAACGTATTAAGAACTAAAGAAGAAGTTATTTTACCTTCATATCCTAAAAAAATTAGAAAAAATATTAATGAAATATTAAGAAAATATGACAAAATTAAAGCTAGAACTACTGGGCTTGTTGGAGAAAGAAAAATTAGAATAATATATAAACCATAAAATAATTTATATTTCTCTTTTGTTATAATTAAGATTGGAATGATAATAATATGAAAATAAATTTAAATGATACAATTGTTGCTTGTGCAACAAAAGTATCTAGACAAGCAATATCAATTGTTAGATTATCTGGAGAGCAATCAATAGAAATAGTAAATAAAATAGTAAATAAAAAATTAAATGAAAACAATAAAATGCAACTTAGAAAAATTTATGATAACAAAGATATTATTGATGAATCTTTAATTTTAACATTTGAACAAGGAAAGTCATTTACTGGAGAGCAAGTAGTTGAAATTCAATGTCATGGAGGAGTTTTATTAACTAATAAAATTATATCATTGCTCATTGAGCACGGTGCAAGACCGGCTAAACCAGGAGAGTTTTCTCAAAGAGCATATCTAAATGGAAAGATAAATCTAATTCAAGCTGAAAGTATTAATAATTTAATTGATTCGAAAAATGAATTAACTTTAAAAATTAGTGCCTTAAATTTGGAAGGAAAAAATAATAAGTCTCTTTTAGATATGAAAAATAAATTAATAGATCTAATATCTAAAATTCAAACCTCAATTGATTATCCTGATTATGATGATGTTGAAGGTGCAAGTGTTGAAGAAATAAAAGTTGAACTACTAAATTTACAAAATGAAGTTTTAGAGGTTTTAGAAACAAGTAAAAGATTTAATTTTTTAAATTCAGGTATTAATACTTTAATTATAGGAGAGACAAATGTTGGAAAGTCTTCTTTATTAAATGCATTAATATCTGAAGAAAAAGCTATAGTTACAGATATTGAGGGAACTACAAGAGATATTGTCGAAGGTCAACTAAATTTTGAAAACTTTACATTGAATCTTATTGATACAGCTGGAATAAGAAAAACAAAAAATGAAGTTGAAAAAATTGGAATTGAAAAAAGTTTTTCACTAATTAATACATCAAATCTTATATTATTTGTTGTAAATAAGAGTAAAATTAACTATGAGATATATGAAAAAATAAAGGATAAAAAACATATAGTAGTTTTAAATAAAGTAGAGCTACTTAAAAATGAAGAAATTAAAGAGATTCAAAAGGAGTTTAAAAATTTAGTAACTGTATCAGCATTAAAAGGACAAGTTAAAAATCTTATCCAAAAAATTGAAGAAGAATTTAATAATGGTGATTTACTAGAAAGTGAAGTGCCAATATTATCAAATGCTTTTCATATAGAAATGTTTAAAAATATTTTGAAATTACTAAAAAATAGTTTAAAAAATATTAATGAAGGATTTACAACTGATTTAATTAATATTGATTTATATGAAATTTTAAAAATTTTAAATAATCTTCTAGGTATATATGATGCAGATGAAGAAGTTATTGACAATATATTTAGAAAATATTGTTTAGGAAAGTAGGGAAAAAATATGGCAGGTATATTTGATACACATACACATTTTAATGACGTTGTTTATAAGGAGAAAGAATTTGAAGTTTCAGATATGATCAGTGAAGCTAAAATAATAGGAGTATCTAACTTTTGTTGCGTGGGATTTGACATTAAATCATCAAGAGAAGCTTGTAAGTATGCTTTAAAATATCCAAATGTTTATGCAGCAGTTGGAATACATCCAAATGATGTAAATAAATTTACATTAGAAGACTTAGATGAAATTGACACAATGGCTCATGGTGAAAATGTTGTAGCAGTTGGAGAAATAGGTTTGGATTACTATTATACTAGTGAAGACAAAGAAGTTCAAAAAAAATTCTTTAGAGAGCAGATTAAAATTGCTTTAAAAAATGATCTAGCAGTAATGATGCACATTAGAGATAAAGATGATTCTGATCAAGCTTATTTAGATGCTTTAGAAATTCTAGATGAATTAAAAGTAGAAAGAGCAATTGTTCACTGTTATACAAGAGGTATAGAATTAGCAAAAAAATTTACAAGTAGAGGATACTTAATTTCTATACCAGGAGTTGTTACATTTAAAAACGCAACTTCTCTTCATGAAACAGTTGAGAAATTATCTTTGAATGAAATAATTGTTGAAACAGATGCTCCATATTTAACTCCAGAACCAAAAAGAGGAAAATTAAATATGTCTAAGAATATAGTTTATACAATTGAAAAAATAGCTAGCATTAGAAAAATAAATAAAGCAGATGTTATAGAAGCAACAACAAGTAATGCTATGAAAGTATTTAATTTAGAATAAAAAAAATGGTTTTAAATAACCATTTTTTTTATTTACTATAAATATGAAGTTTGACTTGATTTTTTAAGACTTTTTGCATTTTTTCCGTAGTAATCATTTTCAATTCTATCATTTAAAGTTTTTTGGAATACTTTAGCTCCTTCAATAACACCTGTTAAAGGGTTTGGAGAAATATGACAAGGAACTGAGAATATACCATTAAAATATTCTTTGATTCCTCTTATTAAAGAACCACCACCACAGATTGTAAATCCATTTGATATTATATCTCCAGCAAGTTCTGGGGGAGTATTTTCCATTAATTCAATTAATAAGTCAGTAATTCTACTAAATGCATTAACTAGAACATTTCTAATTTCTTCAGAGCTAAGTACTGCTTCTTTTGGTAATCCAGAAATAATATCTCTTCCAAATACAGACATTGTTCTTTCACCTTTGTATTTAGTCAATGATCCTAATTCTTTTTTAACATCTTCAGCGCTTCTATCACCAATTGTTACATTATATTCTGATTTAATGTATTTTTTAATTTCTTCATCAAATGCATTTCCAGCCATTTTGATTGATCTTGAAATAATAACATCACCAGCTGAAATAATAGCTATATCAGTAGTTCCACCACCGATATCAATTACTATGTTTCCTTTTGGAACATCAATATTAATTCCTGCTCCTAATGCAGCCATTTTTACTTCTTCTTCAACAACTACAATATCTGCACCCATGTCGTAAGCAACTTGTTTTAAAGCTTCTCTTTCTAATTCAGTAACTTCACTTGGACAAGCAAGTAAAATAATTGAGTTTTTTCAATCATTTAACATTTTTAGTTTACTAAAAACGTGTTTTAACATGTCCTTTGCAGCATCTAAATCTTTGATAACTCCATCTTTTATTGGAACTACCATTCTAATGTTTTCATGTGTTTTACCAATCATATTGTATGCATCTGTACCTAAAGCTACTAATGTATTGCTAACATTATCGTAAGCCATAATTGATGGTTCTTCATATACTATTCCTTGCTTTCCTACAAAAGCTAGTATATTGCTTGTACCTAAATCTAATGCAATAAATGTACGTTCGTCAATTTTCATAAATTCCTCCTAAGTTAATAAAATATGTGCTTTTATTATACTATTATAAAGTTTAGAAAACAAGAATATTACTTGCCTTTTTTTACAACGTAATCATCCTCTATTTTTTTGAAAAGTAAATTACTTATATCATTATCAATAGTATTTTCAAATTTATATATACCTAAAAATTTGTAACCTTCATATTTAAAATTATCTTTAAATTTTGCAAAAACAATTATATTATCGTTATTACTTTTAAATTTCTCTAATCTATCTTCTATTAATTTTTTTGTTCCTGTAGCATTAAAAAAAAATATATTATTTAGATCAGGAGAAGGATAGATTGCATATTTTTCTTCTTTTATAATTTGATTTATTTTTTTTAAAGGAGCAAAATTAATAAATCAAACTCTTTCATTTTTACTAATTCTATAGTCTGCTCCTTTTAAAATTGATTTACCTTCATATGTAAAAAACTTATATACTATTTCTGAAATTAAATCATAAGTTATTTCATCTTTTCTTGAAAGCTTTATTATTTCTTTTTTCATTTGACACCTCAGTTATAAATAAATTAACATATATATAATAGCTTTCTTAATTGATTATAAATATAAAAATAGTTTATTAAACTAATATTATATTCATATACTATAAAAAATGAAAAAATCCCTGCTTTTATGCAGGGATTATGAATAGTTTTTAAATTATCTACCCATGATATCTTCGTGTAATCTTTGAGCTTTAACGATTTCTCAAATTTCACTTTCGAATTTTTTAGTTCCGTTAATAACGGCTAATAATGGTTGTTCACCAATTTTTGTTGGTAATTGTAATGTATCTGCGAAGTATTTGTCGATTCCTTTAATTAAGGCTCCACCTCCACAAATTGTAATTCCGTTTCTGAAAATATCTCCAGCTAATTCAGGTGGTGTATCTTCTAAAACTTGAACTGTTAAATCAATAATTCTTGATACTGGTACTTTTAGAACTTCACGTACTTCTTCTGGAGTAATTTCAATTTCTCTTGGTAATCCAGAAACAACGTCACGTCCATAAACTTTCATACGTCTTTCATCTGGGAATTTAGCTAATGATCCAACATTAACTTTGATTGATTCAGCTGTTTTTGAACCAATTTCTAATCCATATTGTGAGCGAATGAATTTTTGACATTCATCATTTAAATAGTTTCCAGCAACTTTAATTGATTTAGATAAAACGATATCTCCTGATGCTAAAACAGCTATATCAGTAGTTCCTCCACCCATATCAACAATTAAATTTCCTGTTGGTGCATAGATATTAACTCCACCACCTAATGCAGCCATTTTTACTTCTTCTTCAACGAATACTTGATCTGCACCTAAGTTAACAGCGATTTTTTTAAGAGCTGTTTTTTCTAATTCAGTAATTACTGAAGGACATGCTAATAGCATAATTGAGTGTTTTAATTGTTTTGTAATTCTCAATTTTGAGAAAATATATCTTAATTGAGCTTCAGTTGCTCTAATATCAGTAATAACTCCGTCAACCATTGGTCTTACAACTCTAATAGTTTTATTTCCTTTACCGATCATTTTATATGCTTCTTCACCTACAGCGATAATTTTATTTTCTTTAATTCTGTAAGCAACTATTGATGGTTCGTTATAAACTATACCTTGTCCAGCAATATATACTAAAGTATTAGCTGTTCCTAAGTCCATAGAAACGAATGTTGGTTTTTTATTTGCCATACTATTTATTTCTCCTTTATAATTTTTTAATGTATGAATTATACATTTCTATTCTAACTAGAATGTATAATCTGATGTAATTTTATCATAAAAAAAGGGAAGTTGCAAACCCCACTTTTTTTATTACATACTATCTTTTACTTCAATTCCTATTAAATTAAATGCATTTGATAATACTTGATATATTGATTTTACCAGTAAAATTCTTTGATTTGATAATTGTTCGTTATTATTATCTAAAATTTTAGTTTCAGAATAATATGAATGGAAAGTTTTTGCAAGTGTTTGAATATAATCACAAACAATATTTGGTAATCTTGAACTTGCAGCATATTCAATTACAGAGTTAAAACTATCTAATAAAATTATTAATTCCTTTTCTTTTTGACTTTCATATATTATTTCTTTGTTAACTTTTAAATTTAAATTATTAAAACTTTTAATTATTTTATTACATCTAGCAGTTGCATATTGAGCATAATATACTGGGTTTGTTGAATTTCTTTGTACAGCCATGTCTAAATCAAATTCCATATGACTAGAAGGAGTTTTAGAAACAAGCATATATCTAATGGCATCTTTTCCTACCATTTCTAGTAAATCAACTAGCCAAACAGCTGTTCCTCTTCTTTTTGACATTTTATATTCTTGTCCATCTTTCATTAAACGTACCATCTGAATCATATCAATATCTACAAGATCAAAATCATAACCTAAAAGTGCTAATCCAGATCTTAATCTGATTATATAACCATGGTGATCTCCACCTCAGAAGTTAATATATTTATTTGCCTTTGATCTTTTAATTCTATCACTGTGAGAAGCTATATCTGGAGTTATATATGTAAAAGTTCCATCTGATTTTCTAATAACTCTATCTTTATCATCTCCAAATTGAGTTGTTTTTAATCATAAAGCGTTATCTTTTTCATAACTAGCATCAAGTTTTTTATATTTATCTATAATTTTATTTATAGAATTGTTTTCATACATTTTTGCTTCACTTGAATAGAAATCAATATTAACATCCAAATCTTTTAATTGTTTTTTTATTTCTTTCATGAAAAGTTCAATTGATTTTTGTTTAAATATATTATTAACTTTTTCATCATTTATTTTATTATCAACAATTTCTACATCTTTAAATTCATCTTTGTATTCATCAACAAATTTTTGAGCAATTTCATTATACATATCTCCACCATAAGTTTCTTCTGGTTTTTCAACTGGAAGATTTAGAATTTTTTTATAATGATAAAAAAGAGTTGCTGCTGAGATATTAATTTGATTTCCAGCATCATTTGTATAGTATTCTGTTTCAACATCATATCCTGCAAATTTTAAAATTTTTGCCACAGAATCTCCAATAGCTCCATTTCTTGCATGACCTACATGCAAATATCCTGTAGGATTTGCAGAAACAAGTTCTAAATTATATTTTTCATTCTTACTTTTTGATTTACCAAAATTATTTCCTTCTTTAATAATTTGTTCAATCACTTCTGAAAGAAATACTTTATTAATTTTAAAGTTTATAAAACCAGGTTTTATAAATTCAACACTTTCAAATAATTCATTATCCTTTATATCATTTACTATTTTTTCAGCAATTTGAATAGGGTTAGAGCTATTTAATTTTGCATTGATTAATGCAAAATTTGTTGCAAAGTCAGCATTTTGAACTAATTTAGGTCTTTCTACAATTATTGTTCCCTTTAAATTTAATTTCTCAATTGAGTTCTTAATTATTAGTTTTATTTTGTTTATTAGTATATTCATAGTCAACCTCTTATTTCTACTATTATATTTTATATTTTATTTACAAACAAAATTAAAATTTTGTGCAAAAAAAGAGTTTTTACACTCTTAAAGAAAAATAAAAAAACCACTTTTTTAATAAAAATGGTTATAATTATCTACTTCTTTCTTCAATTAACTTAAATGTAATATCTTTGTGTTTTATTGCTCCTTCAATTGTTGAAGAAGCTGCATTTTTTGCAATTATTACTGGAATTTCAAAGAAATTTTCAAAGAATAATTTAGTTCCTGGTATTTTAGAAAGTCCTCCAGTTACTATTAAACCGTTCTTTATTATATCACCAGCAATTTCACTTTGAGTTTCTTCAAGTAAAGATGTAATTGTATTTGAGATATTTCCAAATACTGAAAGAATAATTTTTGAGATATCTTTATCTTGAACTTCTATTTCACTAGGTCTTGATGAACTTAAGTCATATCCATAAGCTTTTGTTTTTAAAGGTTCTTTGCTTTTAACAATTGAACCCACAGCGATTTTTACTGCTTCTGAGCTTAAATCTCCTATTAAAAGATTCTTCTTTGATTTTAAATGTTTAATAATTTCATTATCAATAACTTCACCTGAGGCTCTTGTTCATTTATAATTAATTGTTTCTCCATTTGTCACAATACCAATTGTTGATTTACCAGCACCCATATCTAAACACATATATGAATCAGATCCATATATATTTACTCCAGCACCCATTAGAGCTAATTTGATATCATCTTGTATAATAACATGTGAGACACCTAAAGATTTTATTGAATCTATGAGAGCATTTCTTTCTAAAATACTGATACTTATTGGGCAAGCTAATGTAACAATTGAATTTTTTATTTCATTTTGGTATTTACTTAATACAGTTGATAAAAATGTTTTAAGTAAATTTAAGTCAGATAAAACTCCTCTTTTTAATAAGTGCTTAATTTCCATTGCTCCACTCATTTTTCCTACAAATTTTTTTGCTTCATCACCTATTAAAACTACTTTTCTTGTTTTATAATCTATTCCTATTAAACTTGCTTCATTAAAAACCATACCAAGTTGTTCTATAAAAATTCTAGTTTTGCTTGTACCAATATCAATTGCAATATGTCTTTTTGCTTTTGAGTTTGCTGTTCCCACAAGAATTCCTCCCTTTAGTCTATATATATTAATAGTTTAAACACTTTTTTAAAATAATCTAGTATTTAAGTATTAAAAAAAAATAAAATAAAAAAATAATAAAAAAATAATAAAAAAGTAAAGAAAATAATAAAAAAGGAGGTTTCAATTTCCTCCTTATTTATTATTTAATGTTGTATTCTCTTGAATCACGTAATTCAACGATTTCTAATCATTTTTCTGCTTGTTTTTCGTATTCTTTAGTTCCTTCAATAACTGTTAGTAATGGATCTTGAGCTTTAATTACTTTTAATTGGAAAATTGATTCAAAGTATGTATCAATTCCTCTGATTAGAGCTCCTCCTCCACAAATTGTAATACCATTTCTAATGATATCTCCAGCTAATTCAGCTGGTGTGTTTTCCATAACTTCAACAATTAAGTCTGTAATTTTTGAGAATGGTGCTAATAAAGCATTTTTTACTTCATCTGGTGAGATAATTACTTCTCTTGGTAATCCAGAGATAACGTCACGTCCGAATGCACGGAATGTACGTCCATTATCTATTTTAGTTAATGCACCGATTTCAATTTTAATTTTTTCAGCAGTTTTGATTCCGATTAATACGTTGTATTCAGCACGAATATATTTTCTTATTTCTTCATCAAAGTGATTTCCAGCAACTTTAATTGATCTTGAAATAACAATATCTCCTGCTGATATAATAGCTATATCAGTAGTTCCTCCACCAATGTCAACAACTAAGTGTCCACTTGCGATTGATATATTGATTCCAGCTCCAATTGCTGATAATTTAACTTCTTCTTCAACAAGAACATTTCTTGCTCCCATATCAGCAACAACTTGTTTTAATGCACTTCTTTCTAATTCAGTAACTCCTGAAGGGCAAGCAAGAACTACTAATGCATTTTTTAAGATGTCTGATAATTTAATACGTGAAAAGATTATTTTAATTAAATCTTTTGCTGCGTCAAGGTCAGCTATAACTCCATCAACTAATGGAACTACCATTCTAATGTCGTCTTTAGTTTTTCCGATCATTTCGTATGCTTGTTCTCCTGAAGCTATAACAGTGTTTGTATGAACATCGTATGCCATAGTTGAAGGTTCATTATAAATGATACCTTGTCCACCTAGGTATGCAACAACGTTAGCTGTTCCTAAGTCTAAAGCCACGAATTCTCTTTTACGATCTCATGATGCCATATTTATTTCCTCCTCTATAAGAAAAAAAACCCTTCGTGTATAATTATACTATATATTTATTTAAAATACTAGTATCACACACGAGAAAGGTACGCTTATGCTTATGAAAATAAAACAAGTTGTAATTGTTGAAGGTTCTACTGATACATCCAAACTTAAGAAAATATTTGGAAATAGCAATATAGATACAATCGAAACAAATGGTACTGCTTTATCTAAAAACACTTTAAATTTAATTGCGGATGTTAATAAAACACGTGGTGTAATAATTTTTACAGATCCTGACGGACCTGGTTTACGAATTCGTGATATTATTAATACCTACTTAGATTTTAAATGTTTTAACGCATTTATCAATAAGAAAATGATAAAAAATTCTAAAAAAGTGGGAATTGCAGAAGCAAATGAGGAAAATATACGTGAAGCTTTAAGCAATTTAATTACTTTTGATTCAAATTCTCTAAGTATAACATGAGAAGAATTTTTAAATAATAATTTTTTTAAACCAGAAGTTAGAAAAAAAATAGCAGAAAAGTATAAATGAAGTGAAAAAATTAACTCTAAAAGATTATTTAAATGACTTAATTTAATTAATTTAGATGTTGAAGAGATTAAAAAAATAATAGGAGAATAAATGAATGGAATTTGCAAAAAAGAAGTTTGGTCAAAATTTCATATCTGATAAAAATTTAATTAAAAAAATAATTGATATTTTAAACCAAGATCCAAATCATTTGATAATTGAAATTGGTCCTGGTAGAGGAGCTTTAACAAAAGAATTAGTAAATAGATTTAAAAAAGTTATAGCTATTGAAATTGATTATGATATGGAAACTATTTTAAAATCAGAAATTGATTCAGATAAATTTGAATTAATAATTAACGATTGTTTAGAAGTTAATTTTAAAGAAATAATCAAAGAAAATAAGTTTAACAGAGTTTCTTTAATTTCAAATACTCCTTATTATATAACTAGTGAGATTATTTTTAAAACATTAAAAATATCTAAGCTATTAGATAAAGCAATTTTTATGGTTCAAAAGGAAGTTGCACAAAGAATTTGTGCAAAACCAAATGAAAATAATTATAATAATTTATCAGTTGCTACTCAACTATATTCTGATGTTAAATATGAATTTACTGTTAATAAAAATATGTTTAAACCAATTCCTAAAGTTGATTCTGCAATAATATCTTTTGAATTTAATGATATTAACTTAAATAAAGTTAAAGATGATATAAAATTTATTGCATTCGTAAGAAAAATTTTTAATAATAAAAGAAAAACTATATTAAATAATTTAACAAATATTACAAATAATAAACAAACTTCTTTAAATATTCTTACAAAACTAAATATAAAAGAGAATTTAAGACCAGAAAATATAACTTTAGACCAATTTATAGAAATATACAATGAGGTAATTTCATGTTAATAAAAAGCTTTGCCAAAGTAAATATAAATTTAAAAGTCAGAAAAAGGAAAAAACATTTACATAAAATATATTCAATATTTACAATAGTTGAAGATTTTTATGATGAAATCAAAATAGAAAAATCAAAGGAGAATAAAAATATAATTATTTGCAACATTAAAGAGTTAGAAAGTGATAATTATATTTTTAAAGTCTTAAAAATATTAAAAGAAGAGGGTATTGTAGATTGTTTTTACAAAATATCAATTAAAAAAAATATACCAATTGGTTCTGGATTAGGGGGAGGTAGTAGTAATGCTGTTGCTGTTGCTAAGTATTTTACAAAAGATAAAAAAATACTTAGCAAAATTGCAAAACAAATTGGTACTGACTGTTATTTTTTTATCAATGATTATAAAACAGCTATCGTTAAAGGTTATGGTAATAAAATTAAAAAGTCTAAAAAAGAAACTATAATAAGATTTAAAGATTTAATTTTGACTGGAATTAATTGTAGTACAAAAGAGGTTTATAAAAAGTTTGATGAAATAAAAGCTTGAAAAAATAAATATGAACCAAATATGCTAGAAATACCTGCTTTAAAAATCTACAGTGAATTAATTGAATATAGAGAAATTGGACAAATGAGTGGTTCAGGATCAACATTTATTAAAAAAACTAGTTTATCATAAACTAGTTTTTTTAAGCATGTCTTTTGCAAACATGAATGCTATCTAAATCTTGATTAGCAACATTTTGTTGCATTTTTGTAGCTAATATACTTGCAGCAGCTCCACCTTGTTTTGATTTTTGCATTTCTTCAACACATTTAAAACAAGATGAATCAAATTCTTTATTCATTGTATGAACCTCCAAATATAGAAATATTTTACACTAAATCTGAAAAATCCAAAGTCTTATTGGCTCAATTTGTAGAGAAGTTAATATCATGTGTTGTTAAAATAACTGTTCCTTTAAAACTTTCAATTGCCTCTAATAGTGCTTCTTTTGCTAAAACATCAATATGATTTGTAGGCTCGTCCAAAACCAATAAACTACATGGAATCATACTTAAAGCAGCTAATCTAATTCTAGTTTGCTCTCCCCCTGAAAGTTTTTCCATAGGTTGCATCATTAAACCACTTTTTACACCAAATTGAGCAATTTTAGATCTTGCTTCTGAGTCTGTTATATCTTCAAATTTATTCATTAAGTATTGTATAGGAGTGATTCCTTTTACATCTTCTATTTGTTTAAAATAAGCATACTCTACAGCAGTACCTAATTTTACTTCTCCTTCAAATGAAGGTATTTCTGTTGATAAAGTTTTTAAAAAAGTAGTTTTACCAATACCATTTTTACCACTGATAATACATTTTTCTCCCTCTCTTAATTCAAAGTTTAAAGCATGTAGAAGCGGAGAATCATAACCTATTATTAAATTCTCTGCTTTTACAATAACATTTGTACTTGGTCTTTTATATGAGAAACTAAATTTTGGTTTTGTTAAGTCTCTTCTTTCTTTCATAACATCAATTTTTTCAAGTTGCTTTTGTCTTGATTGTGCTGACTTTGCAGTTGATGCTCTAGCTTTATTTTTTGCAACATATGTTTCAAGTTTTTTAATTTCTCTTTGTTGAGAAATAAATGCTTTATCATATTGTTCTTTTTGCAATTCTGCTTCTTCTAAATATTTATCATAATTACCAACATATCTTGTAAGTTTAAGATTATCTAAAGCATAAATAATTCCACAAGTTTTATTAATAAAATCATTGTCATGTGAAACCATTATAAAAGCCTTTTCAAAAGATTGTAAAAACTTTGCAAGTCATTTAACTTGTTCTAAATCTAAAAAGTTTGTAGGTTCGTCAAGTAATAAGAAATCATCTCCACTTAATAAAAGTTTTGCTAAGATTACTTTTCCTCTTTGTCCCCCACTAAGTTCTCCCATTTTAGCTTCTAACTTTTCTAATCCTATTCCTAAACCTGTAACTAAGTTACCAATTTTTTTATCTATTGAATCAAATTCATTTAAAGTTAGCGTATCTTGATAAGCTAATGCCTTTACAAGATCCTCTTCTTTATATTCAATTGCCATATCTTCATATATTTTATTCATTCTAGATTCAAGTTCAAATAGTTCTGAAAAAGCACCTTTCAGATAAGAATCAACTGTTTCTTCAAGATTTACTTCTTGATGTTGGTCTAAATATCCAATTTTTGTTTTAGAGTGTATTTTCAATTCACCTTTATCAGCTAACATTTTACCAGCTATTATATTTAATAAAGTTGTTTTACCTGCACCATTTGGTCCAATTAATGCAATATGTTCTCCTCTATTTAATCTAAAAGAAGTATTATCATATAATTTTTTACCTCCATTAGCATGTGTTAAATTTTCTAAAAAAACTAAGCCCATAATTATTTCCTCCATAATTTTTGTAATAAAAAAAGTCCCTAAGACTTAAAGTGATTAATATTAAAGATAAAAATCTTTAAATGTCAAAATAATTATATAGTAAATTGAAAAAATTAACTATTTTGCTTTAAAAAATAGTTCTTTATTTAACCTTTTATTTTGTATATTTTGAAGGTGTAGCAGGTGTAATAAAAATTTGTTATTATATTTAAGGAGATTTATATATGAACAAAAAAGAAATTATGATTTTTGGTTTGTCATCAAATCAAAGTTTAACAAAAAAAATTTGTGATATTTTAGGAGTTCAGCAATCAGAAGCTAAAACATCTAAGTTTTTAGATGGTGAAATGATCGTTCAATCTCTTGATTCAGTTAGAGGTCAAGAAATTTATATTATTCAGTCAACAAATCAACCAGTAAATGATAATTTAATGGAATTATTGATAGCAGTAGATGCATTTAAAAGAGCAAGTGCTGCAAGAATAAATATTGTAATACCATATTTTGGATATGCTCGCCAAGATAGAAAAGCAAGAGGAAGACAACCAATTACATCAAGATTAGTTGCAAATCTAATTGAAACAGCAGGAGTACATAGAGTTATAACTGTTGATTTACACTCTGCTCAAATAATGGGTTTTTTCAATATTCCCATTGATAACTTTTCAACTGCTCAAATAGTTGCATCTGAAATAATAGATACAATTATCTCAGAAAAATTAGATCCAGAAAACTGTATTTTAGTGTCACCTGACCATGGGGGTTTAACTAGAGTTCATGGTGTTGCAAAATATACAGGAAATATAACAAATGGAATAGCTGTTATTGCAAAAAGACGTCCAGAACCAAATAAAGCTGAAGTTGAGTTTATATTAGGTGATGTTAAAGATAAAACTTGTTTTATTATCGATGACATGATTGATACAGGGGGAACAATTATAAAAGGTGCTGAGGCATTAAAAGAGCAAGGGGCAAAAGAAATTTATATAATTGCATGTCATGGTTTATTTAATGGTGAGGCAGTATCAAAAATGGAAAAAGTAATAAATGATGGAACTGTAAAACAAGTTGTTGTTACAGATACAATTGAAATTTCTGAGGAAAGAAAATTTAAAAATTTAAAAATAATATCAGTATCTAATTTATTAGCAAGAATGATAAAAAATTCTTATGAAGAATCTTCTTTAACAGGAGTTTACAATGCCGAACAAAATGAAATTGTTAAAAGAGTGGAAAAATACTTAAAGGAATTTAAAAAATAATATGTCAAAATTAATTGTGGGATTAGGTAATCCAGGAAATAATTATTCTAGTACAAGACACAATGCGGGTTTTATTGCAATTGATGTTTTATTAGAAAAGTATGGTTTTCAAAAACAAACAGAAGATTTTAAATCTAAAATTTATTTTTCAAATATTAAAGGAGAAAAAGTTTTATTTGTAAAACCACAAACATTTATGAATTTATCTGGAGAAGCAGTTATCTCAATTATGAGTTACTACAAAATTGATATTAAAGATTTTATTGTAATTTATGATGATAAAGACTTAGAATTTTCAAATATTAGATTTAAAAACAATGGAAGCTCTGCAGGTCATAATGGAATTAAAAATATTATAAGTCATTTAAAAACAGAAAATTTTAATAGATTAAAAATTGGAATAGGTTCACCAGGTCAATACAAAATCGTTGATTGGGTATTATCAAAAATGAATGTTGAAGAAATAAATTTAATTAAAGAAAAAATTAAAAATATATCAAACTTTGTTGAAGATTTTATTTTAGAAAATGATTTAAATAAAATTATGAACAAGTTTAATTAAGGAGAAAAAATGAAAAAATATAATTCATTAGTTGTTGTTGGATCTCAATGAGGAGATGAAGGAAAAGGAAAAATGACAGACTATTTTGCTCAAATAGCAGATATAGTTGTTAGATTTGCTGGTGGAGATAATGCAGGTCATGTAATAAACTTTAATGGACAAAAACATAAAGTTACAATAGTTCCTTCAGGAATTTTTAATAAAAGAGTTACAAATATTATTGCAAATGGTTGTGTAGTAAATTTAATAAACTTAGTAAAAGAATTTGAAATTATTAAAAAAAGTGGAATTGAACATGGGAATTTATTAATTTCAGATAGAGTTCAATTAATTTTACCTTATCATATAAAGATTGATGAAGCACAAGAAGAATCTCGTGGAGAAAATAAGATTGGAACAACAAAAAGAGGAATTGGACCAGCATATCAAGACAAAGCTTCTAGATTAGGAATTAGACTTGGTGAATTGGGAGATGAAAACTTTAAAGAGAGATTTAAAACAGTTTTTGATTATCAAATGAAGTTTTTGAAAAATATGTTTAATGTAGAGCCATTAGATTTTGAAAAAACTTATAATGATTTGATCTCAGCATACAATGAAATTAAAGATAAGATAACTAATACTGAAGTTTTCATTGAATCAGCTATTAAAGAAGGCAAAAAAGTTTTATTTGAAGGAGCACAAGGTGCTTTGCTTGATATTGATCATGGAACATATCCATATGTTACAAGTTCAAATACTTCAGCAAATAACGCTTCAATAGGAAGTGGAATTAGTCATAAATTAATTGATTCAACAATGGGAGTTGTTAAGGCTTATTCAACAAGAGTAGGTGCAGGTGCCTTTCCAACAGAAATGAAAGATACAATCGGAGATGGAATTAGAGAACGTGGTAATGAATATGGTTCAAACACAAAAAGACCACGAAGAGTTGGATGGTTAGATGCAGTTGCTTTAAAACACGCAATTAGAACATCAGGAATAGATTCAATTTTTATAACATTACTTGATGTTCTTTCAGGTGTTGAAGAAATTAACATTTGTGTTAAATATGAAATTGATGGGCGTGAAATTGATATTGTTCCAAGCACAAATCAAAAATATGAAAAATGTAAACCAATTTATATGAAAAATCCAGGATGAAAGGAAGATATTACAAAAGTAACTTCATTTGATCAATTACCTGACGCTGCAAAAAAATATTTAAAAATGATTGAAAAAATATGTGAAGTAAATGTTGTTGGTTTTTCAGTAGGACCAGATAGAAAACAAACAATAATACTTGAAAATATCTTTTAGTGGAGGTTAATAAAAATGATAGAACGTTATGCAATTAAAGAAATAGAAGAAATTTGATCAGATACTAATAAATTAAATATTTGATTAGAAGTTGAAAAGCAAGTTGTTAATGCTTGAGTTGAGTTGGGAGTTATTCCAAAACAAGAAGCAGATAAAATCAATAGTAAAGCAAAAGTAGATTTTAAAAGAATGCTTGAAATTGAACAAGAAACAAAACATGACGTTGTAGCATTCACTAGAATGATTTCTGAAAATCTTGGATCAGAAAAAAAATGAATTCATCTTGGGTTAACTTCAACAGATATTGTTGATACAGCTCAAAATAAAATGATTCAAGAATCAAATAAAATCTTAGAAAATGTACTAATTAAATTAAGTGAAGCTATTAAGCAAAAAGCACAAGAAACAAAAGAAATAATTATAATGGGAAGAACACATGGGATGTATGGAGAGCCTACATCACTTGGGTTAAAATTTTTACTATGATTTGATGAAATAAATAGACAAATTGAGAGATTAAATTTAGCAAGAAAGCAAATAGAAGTTGCTAAAGTATCTGGATCAATGGGTAATTATGCAAATTTAGAAATTGAAATTGAAGAATATGTTGCAAATGCAATGGATTTAAATTTAGACAATATTTCTACTCAAGTTACTCAAAGAGATAGACACGCTTTTTTAATATCTGTAATAGCAAATATTGCATCAACTTTGGAAAAAATAGCTACAGAAATAAGACATTTTCAAAGAAGTGAAGTACAAGAAATATGTGAAGGTTTTGGAGATAAACAAAAAGGTTCAAGTTCAATGCCTCATAAAAAAAACCCAATAAGTTCTGAAAATATTTGTGGTTTATCTAGATATGCAAGATCTTTTGTAAATATAGCTTTTGAAAATAATGTTTTATGACATGAAAGAGATATATCTCATAGTTCCAATGAAAGACTGGTTTTTCCAGATATTTATAATATAATTACTTATGTATCAAAAAGAATGACTTCAACAATAAATGATTTGGTAATAAATAAAGATAAAATCGAGTTACATATTAATGAACAAAAAGGGATATTTTATAGTCAAAGAATACTTACGTATATTTTAATGAAATATAATTTTTCAAGAGAAGAAGTTTATGATTTCATTCAAAAATGTACTTTGGAATGTCAAAAAACAAAAAAAGATTTCAAAGAAATTTTACTTAAAAATGGAATTAAAAATTTTATTTCAGAGGAAAAAGAATTAAATGATCTTTTTGATATTAATTTTTTCAAAAGAAATGTAGAAAAAATTTTTAGAAGGGTGATGAAATAATCATGGAAAATCAAAAGTTAATTACTTTAATTACAGAAGAGGAAATTAAAGCTGCAATTACTAAAGCTGGAACTGATATAGGTAAGAGATATGAAGATCAACAATTAATTATTGTTGCAGAACTTTCAACTTCATTCATTTTTATAGCAGATTTAATTAGAGAGTTACCAATTGATGCAACAATTCAATTTGTAACTACATATAACGAAAATGAAGAATTGTTAATAGATTTAGGTTTAAAGAAAACTTTAAAAGGAAAAAACGTTTTAATTGCAAACGATATTTTAAACAAAGGAACTAGACTGGAAAAATTATATAATTTAGTGAAAAAAGAAGAACCAGCAAATGTACAAATTTTAAACTTAATTGAAAAAAATAATAAAGAAAGAACTGTTCATCTAGAAAGTACATCTTTATTTAAATTAGAAGATGTATTTATTGTTGGATATGGACTAACTTATAATGAAAGTTACAGAGGACTAAAAGGTATATATAGTCTTTCAATAGAAGAATAATTATGAAAAAAACATTTTATGTAACTACACCAATTTACTATCCAAGTGGAAATCTGCACATAGGTCATGCATATACAACAACATTAGCTGATGTTGTTGCTAGATATAAAAAAGAAAGTGGATATAAAGTTTTCTTTTTAACAGGTTCTGATGAGCATGGACAAAAAATTGAACAAAAGGCGAAGGAAAATAATTTACCTCCAAAAAAATACGTTGATCAAATTGTGAAAAATTTTATTGATTTGTGAAAAATTTTAGATATTGACTATGATCGTTTTATCAGAACAACTGATGAAGATCATATTTTTGCTGTAAAAGAAATATTTACTGATTTATTAGAAAAAGATTTAATTTATCCTTCAACTTACAAAGGAAAGTATTGCATAAGTTGTGAGGAATTTTTAACAGTAGAACAAATGGATGAAACATTTCATCATACAATTTGTGGTAAAGAAGCTATAGATTTTGAAGAAGAAACATATATGTTAAGAGTGTCAAAGTTTCAAAAATATCTGCAAGAATTATTTGAAACCAATTTTTTAGAGCCTGAACCAAGAAAAAAAGAAATGTTAAATAATTTTATAAACAATGATTTAGAAGATTTATCAGTTACACGGGTAAGCTTTAATTGAGGAATTCAGATTAATGAAAATCCAAAACATGTTATTTATGTATGACTTGATGCTCTTTCAAATTACATTACAGCATTGGGATTTAAGTCTAAAAATGATGATTTATTAAAAAAATTCTGAAGTAAAGATACAGAAATTTTGCAAATAATTGGAAAAGAAATTACAAGATTTCATTCAATTTATTGACCTGTAATGTTGCATTCATTAGGACTTAAAACTCCAGATAAATTGTTATCACATGGATGAATTTTAAGTGGAGATAAAAAAATGTCTAAATCAATTGGAAATGTTTTAGATCCAATTGAAATTATTAAAAAGTATTCAAGTGATGCATTAAGATTTTATATAATAAATAATTTACCAACAGATAAAGATGGAAGTTTTACAGATGAACTTTTTGTTGAATCATTTAATAATAATCTTGCAAATAATCTTGGAAATTTGATATCAAGAGTTTCAAATATGATTATAAAATATTTTGACGGTCAACTTCCTAAAATAGATATCTCAAAACATTGATTAATTAAAAAAGGCTTTGAAACAATTGAAGAATATAAAAAATTAATGGATGTATATAATATGTCTGAAGCAACTCAAGTTGTTTTACGTTTAGGTCAAGAATGTAATAAATTCATTGAAGATTCAAAACCCTGAGCATTAGAAAAAGAAGGTAAAACAGATGAACTTTTGGAAGTATTATCTGTATTGCAAAAAAACATTATAATTATTTCTTATCTTTTAAAACCTATTTTAGTAAAAACTTATCCAGGTATGATTGAACAAATGGGATTAAAACCAGAGTTAATAAATTTTAATAATATAAAAGATAATTTTGATTATGACAAAATTATAAATAAATTAGTTTTATTTGAAAGAATAAAATAATTTTTAGAATGGAGGCATGCATATGCAAGCTGATATAGTTGTAGTTGGTGCAGGGCATGCTGGAGTAGAAGCTGCACTTGCAGCTGCAAGACTAGGAAAAAAAACAATTCTAGTAAATTTATATAGAGATAAAATAGCAACAATGCCTTGCAATCCATCAATTGGAGGTCCTGCGAAAGGAATTGTGGTTAGAGAAATAGATTCATTAGGTGGAGAAATGGGAAAAGCAGCAGATGCTACTGCCTTGCAAATGAAACTATTAAATTCATCAAGAGGACCAGGTATTTGAGCTTTAAGAGCTCAATCTGATAAAATTGAATATTCAAAATATATGCAAAAAGTTGTAGAGAATCAAAAAAATCTAGAACTATATATAGGAATAGTTAAGGATATAACTTTGGATTCAACAAATAAAGTTAAATCTGTTTTATTAGAGGATGGAAATGAAATATTTTGTCAATCTGTTGTTTTAACAACAGGCACATATTTGTCATCTTTAATTTATAGAGGTGAAGAAAAATATGAAAGTGGACCAAATGATGAAATTACTACAAAATCTTTAAGTCAGACTTTGGTTAAACTTGGTTTAAAAACTTTTAGATTTAAAACTGGAACACCACCAAGAGTTAAAAAAAGCTCAATTGATTTATCAAAAGCAATTATTGAACCAGGAACAAATGAAAATCTAGCGTTTTCTTTCTCTACAAAAAAATTTGTACCTTTTGAAGATCAAGAAGTTTGCTATTTAATTCATTCAACTTCTGATACAAAAAAAATAATCGAAGATAACTTATACAAATCTGCAATGTATTCAGGAGAAATTGAATCTATAGGACCAAGATATTGTCCAAGTTTTGAAGATAAAATTGTGAGATTCAATACAAAAGAAACTCATCAAATATTTTTAGAACCAGAATCAAAATCACTTGATACATTTTATGTACAAGGTTTTTCAACTTCAATGCCTATTGAAATTCAAGATAAAATGTTAAGAAGTTTACCAGGTTTTGAAAATGTTATAGTTGATAAGTGAGCATATGCAATTGAATATGATTGTGTTGATCCTCAACAATTAAAATTATCATTAGAATTAAAATTAGTTGAAAACCTATTTTTAGCTGGTCAAATTAATGGAACAAGTGGTTATGAAGAGGCTGCAGGCCAGGGATTAATTGCTGGAATAAATGCTGTAAGAAAAATTGATAATAAAGACCCATTAATTTTAAAAAGAAATGAGTCATATATTGGAGTTATGATTGATGATCTAATTAATAAAGGTGTAATTGAACCTTATAGACTTCTTACCAGTAGAGCAGAGAATAGATTAACTTTAAGAAATGATAATTCAGAAATTAGATTAAAAAAATATGGTTATGAAATTGGACTAATAACTGAAGAAGAATGAAATGAACATCAAAAATTTGAAAAAGAAATTTATGAGCAAATAGAATTATTAAAAGAAATTAGGTTCAGTCCTAAAAGTGAATTGGCCATAGAATTAAAAGAAAAAGATCAAGCAAATCTTAATCAAGGATTTAGTGCTTTTGAAATTTTGAAACAACCTAAAGTGGATATTAATATTTTTAAAAAGTACATTAAAGAATTAAATACTCTATCAAAACAACAACTTCAAACACTGCTAATTTTAATTAGATTTGAAGGTTATATTAAAAAAGAAAATGAAACAATTGATAAATTTATTAAACTAGAAAATAAACAAATACCTAAAGATATAGATTATTCAAAAGTTGAAAATATTGCTGTTGAAGCAAGACAAAAACTTGAGAGAGTTAGACCAAATTCAATAGGTCAAGCATCAAGAATAACTGGAGTAAATCCTGCAGATATTCAAATGCTTTTATTTCACTTAAAGAAAAAATATAACGGGGTATAAAAATATGATAAAGGTAAATAAAAAGAATAAAACTAAAAATAAAATATTTGAGTTTCTTTCTGTATTTTCAATGACTTTTGGTATTGTTGTTGGTAGTGGAATTTATTTAAAAAATGCAGGTGATAATGGAGTTTTGGCAAAAGCAGGAGATAATCCATATCTTGCTATATCTATTTGAACTTTAATTGCAGTTTTTTGTTGTATGATGATGTTGACTTTTATTGAAATATCAAGCTCAACAAAAAAAGGTGAACACAATACACTAACTGCATGAGCAGGAAGATTTGTTGGAAGAAGATATGGCTCTCTTGTTACAATTCTTTATGCATTAATTTACTTACCTGTATTAATAATAATAGGAGCTCTGTTCACAACTAGTAGCTTTTTTCAATCTTTAGATATTATTCATAAATTTTCAACTGGAGATTCTCAAGCTCAATTAATGTCTTATGAGCTTAGAGTTACTATTGAAATACTTGTATCTGCAATTGTATTGTTCTTATTTCAAATTATGAATACTTACAGTTCAAAACCAGGAAAGATACTACAAACAGTATTGTCATTTCTAAAGTTTATACCTTTACTAACTGTTCTTATAGCAGGAATTACTTTCTTTGCAATGGGCAATGAAAGTTCATTTAGTCCTGAAAATGTAAAGCCTTTTAAATTTAGTAATATATTTATGACCATGGTTCCAATAATGTTTGCTTTTGATGGATTTTTAGATTCAGCTGCAATACAAAAAGATTGTGAACATAAAGAGGTTGTTGCTCCTGCAATGATGACAGGAATAGTTGCAGTGTCAGTATTTTATATAGTTATTACTATTGCAATTTTTATGGGAGCAAGTGATGGAAACATATTAAATATTTTTGAAAAAGTAGATCCTAGAGCTCACTTTGCGTTTAATTTAATAATAACAATAACGTTACTTACAATGGTTAATGCATATAGTGTAATTTACCCATTAGTTATAAGAGCTTCAATTGAAGAGAAATTTATTCATTCAAAAAACGGAGCAGAATTATCAAAAGTAAAATCTAGTTGAATTGCAATGGCAATAGTTTCAGTATTTTTTATTAGTTTTGTTGCTTCTGGCTTACTTTTAGAAAATGATTACTTATTTACAGCTTATTTATCATCTGATTCAACAATAATAATAGTTTATTTATTAAATTTACCAATTTTAATACAAATGCTAAGAAATAGAAAAACAAAAAGAGTTGAAATTCGAAAAATTAGAGGTGCTTATTTTGCGGGTGTATTTTCTTGTTCAATGTTAATACTTATGCTTGCTCTTATTCATTATTTCAATATTTTAAATCCAATTATTAAAGGAGATGATTTAGTTGCTCCTTTAATGTGATTAGTTTTTGTAATAATTCTTGCTATAGCTTGAATTATTAATGAAGTTATTATTTCAAAAAATAATATTGAAGAAAATGATTTTTATTTTAGAATAAATCCTAAAAATTGATTTAAGTACGACAGACAAAAATGTTTAGAAGATTTTAAAAATAGAAAGGAACTTAAAAATGATAAAGGTAAATAAATCAAATAAAAGAAAAAATAAAGCATTTGAGTTTTTCACTATTTTTTCAATGGTTTTTGGTATTGTTGTTGGTAGTGGGATTTACTTAAAAAATGCTGGTGAAAACGGAGTTTTGTCACAAGCTGGCAATAATCCATATCTAGCTCTTTGCGTTTGAATATTTATAGGTGTGCTGTGTTCATTAATTATGCTTACTTTCATTGAAGCAGCTTCTTCAAAAACTAAGTTAGGACATTCAACTGCACAAAGTTGAGCAAATACATTTATAAATAGAAAAACAGCATCTATGTGTTCTATTTTATATATATGCATGTATCTTCCAATTTTAGCTGGGCTAGGTGCTCTTTTTACAATAAATACTCTTTTTAATGGAATCGATATTTTTTATCATTCAACAACAGGTATTTTCTTAGTTGAAAAAATAGGACGAGTAGAACTTATGATAATTAAATTAATTTTATCAACACTACTTTTAGTTAGTTTCTCGTTAATGAATATTTATACACATAAACCAAGTAGAATAATTCAAAGTATATTTACAATAGTTAAATTCATTCCTTTAATTTCTGTAGTTATTGGTGGTTTTACATTATTCATACTTAATCCTTCTGCAAATAATTCATTTAATCCAGAGCATTCAACTATTAATAGTTTTGGAATCAGTCCTTTTTTTGCAACTATTGTTCCTATATTATTTGCATTTGATGGATTTATATATGCAGCTACATTGCAAAAAGATTGTGAACATAAAGAAGTTGTTCCCCCAGCAATGCTTTCAGCAATAATTGCAGTTACATTATTTTATACAATTATTACTGTAGCTATATTTTTGGGAGCAGAAGATGGTAATGTATTTAATTTCTTTGATAATTTATTTATAAAATCTCCTTGAGCTGCACTTATTTTTAAAATAATAATAGCTTGTACTTTAGTAACAACTGTAAATGGTTATACTACACTTATTCCAAAAACAGTTCAATCAGCTGTGGAAGAAGGATTCATTTATACTAAATCTAGAAGTGAAAAAATCAGTTATATCAAAGCAGGTTACAT
Source organism: Spiroplasma floricola 23-6 (assembly GCF_002813555.1). Classification (NCBI taxonomy): domain Bacteria; kingdom Bacillati; phylum Mycoplasmatota; class Mollicutes; order Entomoplasmatales; family Spiroplasmataceae; genus Spiroplasma; species Spiroplasma floricola. The sequence continues at coordinate 1,257,657 of NZ_CP025057.1, read as the reverse complement.
AGGAATGGCAATAACTCTTTCTATCTATACTTTATTTTTAATTATCTCTATATCAATTGGTTTTGCATCTGATCCAAATGGAACACATGAAATAAATTATTTTCTTGTTGCAGATTATTCTTCTAACAGTACAGTAATGTTTGCTTTCATTGTATATTTAATTTTAATGATTGCAGTTCTTCATAATAGAAGAACAAATAAAGTTGAAGTAAATAAAATTAAAGGTGGATTTGTTATTGGTATAATTACTACAACAATATTAATAATTGTTATGGGCTATATATATTATGATTTTTTTATTAATAAGTTTAAAGACAAAGAAAAAATGATTGATCCAATTCTTTTAATATTCTTTTCTATAATAATTGAAATAGTTTGAATCATCAATGAATGTTTGCTTTCAAAATCAAATATTGATGAGAATGATTTTTATTTAAGAATTCAACCTAGAAATTGATTTAAATATAATAAAGAAAAAGAAATAGAAAAATATAAAACAAAAATTAATGTAAAATAAAAAAGCATAAGCTTTTTTATTTTTTTTTAAATTGGAGGTATTTATTATGAATTGAAATAAGTTTGAGGAATTAAATATTGTATTTACAGAAAAACAAAAACAAGATTTAATAAAGTATAAAAATATTCTTCAAGAGCAAAATAAAATACATAATTTGACTGCAATAACACAAGATCAAGAAATTATTGATAAGCATTTTTATGACTCGTTAATATTTACAAAAGTTTTTAATCCAGATGGTTTAGAAATATTAGATATTGGAACAGGAGCTGGTTTTCCAGGAGTTGTTTTAAAAATAATGTTTCCAAACTCAAAAATATATTTATTAGAATCTAATGGAAAAAAAATCAATTTCCTAAATACTGTAATCAAAGAATTAGATTTAAAAAATATTTGAACTTTAAAAGTTAGAGCAGAAGAATATTCAGTAGAAAATAAAGAAAAATTTGATGTAATAATTTCAAGAGCAATGGCACCTTTAAATATTTTACTAGAAGTTGGTGTTCAAGCTCTTAAAATTAAAGGAACATTTATCTGTTTAAAATCAAAAAACATTGCAAATGAATTAAATGAATTAAATGGTCAAGAAACTAAACTTGGTTTAAGTTTACAAAAAAAACAAAACTATGAAGATGATATACTGGGTGAAAGAAATAATCTTTTTTATATTAAAAATAGTTCAACTTCAATTGAATACCCAAGACTTTATAGTCAAATAAGAAAAAGACCACTGGGAAAATAGAATAGATTTAGGGTATAATAATCATTATGAGAGGTAATTTATGACAAAAGTAATTTCAATTTCAAATCAAAAAGGTGGGGTTGGTAAAACAACTACATCAGTAAACTTAGCTTGCGGGCTTGCTTTAGCAAATAAAAAAGTTCTACTTATAGATATGGATCCTCAATTTAATGCAACTACTGGTGTTGGATTTGAGATAGATAGTAATACTTTAAGCATGTATCATGTATTTACTGGTCAAAAGCAACTTTCAGAAGTAATAATAAAAAATATTAAACCAAATATAGACTTAGCTCCAAGTTCAATTGACGTTGCAGCTGTTGACTTAATTTTATTAGAACAAAAAACAAATAATCAAAATATTCTAAGAGATGAAATAGAAAAAATATCAAGCTTATATGATTTTATTATTATTGACTGTCCGCCAAGTTTAGGATTAATAAATAGAAATGGTTTAGCTATTTCTGATACAGTTTTAATTCCTATTCAAGCAGAACATTATGCAATGCATGGGGTGGCACAACTTTTAAGAACTATTAAAAAAGTTAAAGAAACATTAAATCCTAATTTAACAATTGAAGGTGTTTTAGTGACAATGTTTGACTCACGTACAAGATTAGCTCATGATGTTTTAGAAGAAATAATGAAAACTTTTGGACCAAAAGTTTATAAGTCAGTTATACCAAGAAATATTAAGATTTCTGAATCTTCAATGGAAGGTAAATCAATTTATGAATATGATAAAAATGGAGCAGGAGCAATTGCCTATATTGATTTTGTAAAAGAGGTGCTAAAAGAAAATGGCCAAAACTAAAGGAAAATATAATTTCAAAGGATTAGATGATATTTTTGGAGAATCAGTTTCAGACATAATTGGTGGTATTGAAAATGATAAAGAAAAAGTTAATAAAAGCAAAACTATGATTAGTATTGATTTATTAAAGCCAAATCCATTTCAACCAAGAAAAACTTTTGAAGAAGAAGAATTAAACGAACTTGCAGAATCAATTAAAATTCATGGCATTATTCAACCAATAATCATTAATAATCAAAATGAAATAGTAGCAGGAGAAAGAAGAACAAGAGCTGCAAAAATAGCGGGATTAAAAGAAATTCCTGCTATAATTTTAGAACTTAGTTCAGATCAAATGGAAGAGTTTGCTATTATTGAAAATATTCAAAGAGTAGACTTACTTGATATAGAAGAAGCAGTTGCTTATAAAAAATTATCAACAAATTTAAAATTGAAACAAGAAGAAATTGCAATAAGAGTTGGTAAATCAAGATCACATGTTGCAAACATTATGAGACTTTTAAACTTACCTCAAAAAGTTCAAGATGCGATGTTACAAAGAAAAGTTACTATGGGTCAAGCCAAACCATTACTTTCAATTATTAATAATGAACAACTATTAGACTCAATTTTTAAAAAAATTTTAGAACAGGATTTAACAGCAAGAGCAATTGAACAATTAATTAAAAATAATAATTCAAATGAAACTGAAAAATTAAATGTTCCTAAAAATCCAGCAGTCATTTACACTGAAAATAAAATAATGAGAAGACTTGGAACAAAAGTTACAATTGATAGTGGAAAATTAACAATTAGATTTTCAAGTGATGATGATTTAAATAGAATATTAGAGTTATTAGGATTAACAGATGAAGATTAGTATTGGAGATAAAATTTATTTAAAAAAAACTCACCCAAGTAAAACAGTTTTTTGAATTGTTATAAGAGTTGGAAGTATATATAAATTACAATCTAATATTAATAAAGATTTAATATTGGAATTTACAAAAGATTCTCTTATTAAAAGTATAAAAAAAATAGAAAGTGAAAATTAATATGGGATTACAAGTTGGAATAGTGGGTTTACCAAATGTTGGAAAATCAACTTTATTTAATGCAATTACAAATTCAAAAGTTGAAGCTGCAAATTATCCTTTTGCAACAATAGAACCTAACGTTGGAGTTGTAGAAGTTCCTGATTGAAGACTAGATAAATTAGCAACTATATTTAATTCTAAAAAAACTATTTATACTACTATTGAATTTGTTGATATTGCAGGATTAATAGCTGGTGCAAGTAAAGGTGAAGGTCTGGGAAATGCTTTTTTAGCTAATATTAGAGAAACTGATGCAATTTGTGAAGTTATAAGATGTTTTGATTCAAAAGAAATAACTCATGTTGAAGGTAGTGTTGATCCAATTAGAGATATTGAAATAATAGAGTTGGAATTAATTTTAGCAGATGAAGCAAGTGTTAAAAAAAGACTTGCTAAAGTTGAACCAAAATTTAAATCAACAAAAGACAAAGATATTATTTTTGAATATAACTTGTTAAAGAAATTGGAAAATCAATTATCAGAAGGTAAATTATTAAATAAATTAGAGTTTGAAGAAGAAGAGAAAATAGCTATTAAATCTTTTCAACTATTAACTACAAAAAAAATCATTTATGTAGCAAATGTTGGAGAAGATGAAGTTAGAGAAGATAATGAGTATGTAAAACTTGTTAGACAATATGCACAATCTTGTAATTCACAAGTTGTTAAAATATCTGCAAAAATTGAAGAAGAGTTAAGCGAGCTTGATAAAAATGATAAAGAAGTATTTTTACAAGATGCAGGAATTGAAACATCAGGGTTGGAACAATTAATTAGAGCAGCTTATTCAACTCTTGATTTGAAAACTTATTTCACTTGTGGTCCACAAGAAGCAAGAGGGTGACAGTTCAAAGAAGGTTCAACTGCTCCTCAATGTGCAGGTATTATTCACACAGATTTTGAAAAAGGATTTATTAAAGCAGATGTTTATAAATGTGAAGATATATTTGAACTTGGTGATGAACAAGCACTTAAAAATAGTGGAAAAATTAAGCTTGAAGGAAAAAACTATATTGTTCAAGATGGAGACGTGTGCTTTTTTAAATTTAATAAATAAAATTTTACGATTTATTAACTAAATTAGATATAAATCGTTTTTTATTTTATAATCATTTTGTTATAAGGAGTTATTATGATATTTAAAGTTGGTTTTTCAAAAGATACCCATAACTTAATTGAAGGCAATAAAATTATTCTTGGAGGAATAGAAATACCTTCTTGTAAAGCAGTTAATGCCTATAGTGATGGTGATGTTATAATTCATTCCCTTGCAGAATCAATTTTTGGTTCAATGGGATTAGAAGATCTTGGAGAGAATTATAATTCAAAAAATATGGAAAAAAATTTCAACTCATTATTAATGTTAGAAGATGCACAAAAAATATTGTTTGAAAATAATTATAAAATATCTAATATTGATATTTTAGTTGAACTAGATAATCCTAAACTGACTGAATGAAAATTTAAGATAAAAGAAAATCTTTCAAAAATTTTAAATATAAAACTGAATCAAATATCTGTTAAAGCTACAACAACAGAAAATAACTTTCCAAATATAATTACAAGTTATTGTAATATTTTAGTTTATAAAAGTGAGGAAAAATAATATGAATAAATTTAGACTTAGATATGCACCAAGTCCAACAGGCTTTTTACATATTGGAAATACAAGAACTGCATTAATGAATTATTTATTTGCAAAACATTATGATGGAGATTTTATTTTAAGAATAGAAGATACTGATATAGAACGAAATGTGAATGGAGCAATTGAATCACAATTTGATAATATGGAGTGATTAGGAATAACTCCAGATGAGTCATTTAGAAATCCAAAAAGTAACTATGGAAAATATATGCAATCTGAAAAATTTGATGTATATAAAGAATATGCTAATAAATTAATTGAAAAAAATATGGCTTATAAATGTTATTGTACAGCTGAAGAATTAGAAAAAGATCGTGAACTTCAATTAGCAAAAGGAATTCTAGCTCCTCAATACAATCGAAAGTGTTTGCTAAATAAAATTGAAGATAATTCAAAACCATTTAATATAAGATTTAAAGTTCCTGAAAATAAGATTTACAAGATAAATGATGTTGTTCGGGGAAATGTTGAGTTCAACTCAAAAGAAATTGGAGATTTTGTGATTTTAAAATCAAATGGAATTGCAACATACAATTTTGCTGTTGTAATTGATGATTATGATATGCAAATAACACATGTTGTAAGAGGAGAAGAACATATATCAAATACTCCAAGACAATGTATGATTTATGAAGCTTTTGGTTGAAAAGAACCTACTTTTTGTCATTTAACTTTAATTGTTGATGAAACTAAGAAAAAACTTTCAAAAAGAAGTGGAAATGCAATGTTTTTTATTTCTCAATATAGAGATCAGGGATATCTTCCTCAAGCAATTTTTAATTACATTTCATTGTTAGGGTGAAGTCCTAACAATGAGCAAGAAATTTTTTCAAAAGAGGAGCTAATAAAAATTTTTGATGAAAAGAGATTTTCAAAATCACCAAGTACTTTTGATATGGTAAAAATGAAATGAATTAATAGTCAATGAATTAAAAAAATGTCTGAAGAAGATTATGTAAAGTTTATAATTAGTTTTGTTGATCAAACTAAGTTTAATTTAAAGGAAAAAAATGAATTATGAATAAATTCAGTTTTATTACTTTTTAAAAAAGAACTAGAATATGGTTTACAAATAAATGAACATTTAGATATATTTTTTGATAAGCAATTAGATATTAAAACTAAAGAGACTTTAAAAGAGTTTGCAAATTTAAAGGAAATGATGTCATTTTTAGCAAAAGAAATTGAAAATATAAAAGATTTTACAGAAGAAAATATTAAAATATTAATTAAAGAGACTGGTAATAGGTTTGAAAAAAAGGGTAGAGAATTATTTATGCCAGTAAGAATATATACAACTTTAAGTGAGCATGGTCCTGAATTAGCAAAAACAATAAATTTAATTGGTAAAGAAAAAGTCTTAACTAATATAAATAGCTTTAAGTAAGAGGTGAATTATGGAAAAATTCATAAGAGATAATGTTCATGGAGAAATTTACATAGAAGATAAGGTATTTTTGGAATTAATTGATACAGATGAATTTCAAAGATTAAGAAGAATAATCCAACTTGGAGGAGGACAATTTGTTTTCCCAAGTGCAAATCATACAAGATTTTCACATTGTATTGGTGTTTATCATGTTATTTGTAAATTTCTTGAAAATGAAAAAATAAATAAACATATCTTAGATAAAGATAAAAGAGTATTAAAAATAGCAGGATTACTTCATGATATTGGTCATGGACCTTTTTCCCATACATTTGAAACCATTTCATCAATAAGTCATGAACAATACAGTGTTGATTTGATAAAAGGTGACACTCAAATAAATAAGGTCTTGTTAAATAATGGAGTGGATCCAAAAGAAGTAGTTTCTGTTATTGAAGGAAAACACAAAAATAAAGTTGTCAATTTATTAGTATCTAGTCAACTTGACGCAGATAGATTAGATTATCTTCAAAGAGATTCAATTGGTGCTGGAGTTAATTATTCAAAACCTGATATTGATTGAATTATTAGAAATGCAAAGATTCAAGATGATAAAATAGTTTTTGCAAGTAAATCTTTAAATGCAATAGAGAATTTTTTGTTAGGTAGGTATCATATGTTTAAACAAGTTTATGAGCATAAAATTTCTACTGCTTTTGATAGCACTTTTAAAATGTGATTTAAAAGATTTAAAGATCTTTACAAAAATGGATTTAAATTTAAAAATTCTCAAACAGTTGAATTATTTAAAGAGGTATTTGAAGAGAAAGCAATGCCTTTAGATAAGTATATATTTTTAGATGACTATACTATGTTTGATATATTTAAAAGTTTAAAGAATGAAAATGATGAAATATTAAAGGACTTATCAAATAGATTATTAAATAGGAAATTCTTAAAAGTCTCATATGATATGACAAAAGAAGAGTTTAACAAATTAAAATCAGAATTTAAAGGTGATGCAAAGTATTACTTTGATTCTATATCAATAAAAACTGTATTTATTTATAAAGATAGTACTGGGAAAAAAGATGAAAATATCTATATTTTGAAAAATGATAAATTAAATAATCTTAAAGAGTTATCAGAAATTTTAAATATAGATTGAGAAAATAATGTAAAAAAAGTTTATATTTTTCCCAATGTATAATGTAGAATAGAAATTATGGAGGAAATGTTATGAACAAACTATCACCAATTAATTTAACTTATGATTACTTAAGTGAATGTAAAGATAGCGCTTCATTTGAAGATATCTGGAATACAATTTCAAAAGACATAAGTGGAGACAATGATAGCAAAAATGAAATAATAGCTGAACTTTACAGTGATTTAGTTTTAGATAACAGATTTGCATTAACATCAGATGGTAAGTGAGGTTTAAGAGAATATCTTAAATTCGATGATGTTAAAAAACAATATGAATATGTTGATAAATTTGAAACAACAGAGGAATTTGAAGATTTAGATTCTGAATCAATACTTGGTTTAAGTACATACGATGAAGATACAACTGAAGGTGTTGGAAAAATGAAGAATCTATTAAATTTAAACTCAGATGATGATTCAATTGATTCAACTATAGATGACGATGACGATGATGATTACGACGATGATGATTATGATGACGATGACGACGATTATTAAAATTAAACTTAATTATAAGTAGTTTTTATTGGCTACTTTTTATTTTTAAAGGAGAATTAAATTATGACAAAACATATTTTTATCACAGGAGGAGTAGTTTCAGGATTAGGAAAAGGTATTACAGGAAGTTCTCTTGGAGTACTTTTAAAAAATAGTGGATTAAAAATATTTATGCAGAAATTTGATCCATATTTAAATATTGATCCTGGTACTATAAATCCAATAGAACATGGAGAGGTTTATGTAACTGATGATGGGGGAGAAACTGATTTAGATTTAGGACATTATGAAAGATTCATAGATGTTAATTTATCAAAAAACTCTTCAACATCAGCTGGAAGAATATATTATGAAACTTTAGAAAAAGAAAGAAATGGTAAATATGGAGGTAAAACTGTACAAGTTATTCCTCACATTACTAATGAAATAAAACAAAAAATTTATAAAGCAGAAGTTGAAAGTAAAGCAGATGTAGTTATTACAGAAATTGGAGGAACTGTTGGAGATATTGAATCTCAACCATTTTTAGAAGCTCTGAGACAAATTAGAATGGAAAAAGGGAAAGAAAATGTAATGTTTATTCATGTTGCGTTATTACCTTATTTAAAAGTTTCAGGAGAGTTCAAAACAAAACCAATTCAACATTCAGTAAAAGAACTATTAAGTTTAGGTATACAACCAGATGTTATTGTTGCAAGAAGTGAAATGGAATTTGAACAAAAATTAAAAGATAAAATATCATTACTTTGCAGTATTTCAGTAGAAAATGTTATTGAGTGTCCAGATAGTGACTCTATTTATAAAGTACCTTTGATTATTGAAAAAGGTAATTTACATAAAATTGTTGCAAAGCAATTAACTTTAAATTTAAAAGAAACTAAATTAGAAGATTGAAAAAAATTAGTAAATAATATTGATAACTCAAAAGATATTCTTACAGTTCATATTGTTGGAAAATATGTTGAATTAAGTGATGCTTATTTATCTGTAATGGAATCATTAAAATTTTCAGGATATGAAATTAATAAAAAAATTAAATTTGTATGAGTTAATGCTAGAAAACTTACAGAAAAGAATTTGAAAGCTGAATTGGAAGGTGCTAAGGGAATCTTAGTACCTGGAGGATTTGGTGAAGATGGTGTGGAAGGAAAAATTCTTGCAGCTAAATATGCAAGAGAAAACAATATTCCTTATTTAGGAATATGTTTAGGTATGCAAGTAGCTTGTATTGAATTTGCAAGAAATGTTATTAAATTGCCAGATGCTCATACAACAGAAATCAATCCTCATACAAAAAATCCAATTATTGATATTATGGAAGGTAAAAATAGAGAAAACATTGGTGGAACATTAAGACTTGGAAGATATGTTACTTCTTTAAAAGAAGGAACTATTGCACACAGTCTTTATAAACAAAAAACTGCTATTGAAAGACATAGACATAGATATGAGTTTAATAATAACTTTAGAAAAGTTTTTGAAGATAATGGTATAGTTTTCTCAGGTTTATATTTAGAACAAGATTTAGTAGAAATTATCGAATATCCAAAAAATGATTTCTTTGTAGCTGCTCAATATCATCCAGAATTTACATCAAGACCTAATAAACCAAATCCGCTATTTATGGGATTTATAAACGCAATTAACAAAAAATAATTACTTATTTTTTGTTTTTTTATTTAAAATTAAATTAGGTGATAAAGGTGAAAAGAGTAAGTACAAAGAGTATTGCAATTTGTGGTTTAATAACATCTCTTATGTTTGGTATTGGTGCCTTATCTACATTTATTTCAAATATCAGTGGTAAAAATATATTTCAAATTTCAGATACAATTTACTTATCTTTATTAAACTTTTTGAATCCTTTTTTATTAATTACTTCAGCATCTATTTCAGGGATATTAATAGATTTATATGCAGGGGGATTTATTTATATGCCTATAACTGTAATTGTCAAAATTCTTATAGGTATTACTTTTATACTTTTAAAAAAATTTATACCTTTATATTTAAATATATTTATAAGTTATATATGAATATTTATATATGTATTATATGCATATTTAATTTTTGACTCTTCTGTAGCTATTGTAGAAGTTATAACAGATTCAATTCAATATAGTTTTACAGTTGTTTTTGCTTCAATATTTTGTTTTAGTTTTAATAAAGTTAAACTAAAACAAAAGATAATTGACAAAAATGAAACTGAACTTGAAAAGTTGCAATAAAGCAAGAAAAAGATATATTAACTAAAAATAAAGGGGTATAATGTTAAAGTATAAAGTATCTTTTATAGGAGGAAATAGAAATATGTCAAGAATTTATCATTCAAAATTAGTGAATTCTACAGAAATGGTTAAAGAAGCACATGCAAATAAATATGCTATTGGGCATTTTAACATTAATAACTTAGAATGAACTAAAGCAATTTTAGAAGCAGCTCAGGAATCAAAAACACCTGTAATTATTGCTACTTCAGAAGGAGCTCTAAAGTATATGGGAGGAGTTAAAGTTGTTGTTGGTATGGTTAATGGTTTACTAGACTCATTAAATATTACTGTACCAGTTGCTTTACACTTAGATCATGGTCAATCAGTTGAAATGGCTAAAAAATGTATAGAAGCAGGATATTCATCAGTTATGTTTGATGGATCACATTTACCATATGAAGAAAATATTGCAAAAGTTAAAGAATTAATGGAATTTGCAAATTCTCATGAAGTATCAGTTGAAGCTGAAATTGGTTCAATTGGTGGAGAAGAAGATGGTGTTGTAGGTGAAGGTGAATTAGGAGATCCTAAACAAGCTGCTGAAATGTCAACTACAGGAATCTCAATGTTAGCTGCAGGAATAGGAAACATTCACGGAAAATACCCTGAATGATGAAAATCATTATCATTTGATACATTAGAAGAATTGCAAGCAGCATGTAAATTACCAATGGTATTACATGGTGGATCAGGAATTCCTCAAGATCAAGTTGAAAAAGCTATTAAATTAGGAATATCAAAAATTAACGTTAATACAGAATTACAATTAGCATTTAGAGATGCTACAAGAGAATATATTGAAGCTAAAAAAGACTTAGATGATGAAGCAAAAGGATTTGATCCTCGTAAATTGCTTGCACCAGGATTTAAAGCTTTAAAACAAACATTCTTAGATTTAACAAAAGTATTTGGTTGTCAAGGTAAAGCAAAATAATTAAAAAATTTTGCTTATGAGGTATTGAGGAGAGAAGAAAATGCACTTAACAGTTGAAGAAAAAGTGAAAATTATTAAGGATTTTAAAAACAGTGGAGTTACTGCAACTCAATTTGCACCAACAAGAAATGTAAGTGTTGTTTCTTTGAGAAATTGAGTTAGGAAATACGAACAAGGTGGAATCGAAGCTCTGAAAACTAAATATGAAAAATAGGTTTTTTGCCTATTTTTTTTGTGTAAAGTATTTATAAATGAGGAAATAAATAAAATGAAAAAGTGAATTATAGAAAATAAAGTTTATATAGGTAATCATTGATTATCTATTTTAGTAAAAATTATATTAGCATTTTTAGGACTTTTTATAAGTTCTTTTGGACTTGCCTTATATCAACAACCAGCTGTTGGGGGAAGTCAAATAGATTGAACACTTTATAATATAATAGCAACAATAATACCATATGGAAGTGATGGTTCATTGTCAGGAGAAAAATTTGTTTCCATTTATCCTACAACTCTATTAATTTGAAATATAGTACTTATTTTATTTGCTATAGCATTTTCTATTAAGCCCTCAATTGATGATTATAAATCAACAAAAAAAAATAAAATTTGAGTTTTATTTGTTTGAATAATAATAGCTGACCTTGTAATAACTTTTAGTGTTCCTTTTATTATAAAAATGTTTATGCCTATTGTTAGTCAATGAGTTTCTAGAGATGGCACATCAATTTCTTCTTCAATTGGAGTTAGAAATTGATTATTTATAGCAGGATTTCTTTGTTTTGTACTAGGAATTGGTTTTTGAGTTAAATCGGGTTGAATGTTAGGACCTTTTAACAATATCTGTACACAATTTTTAAGATTAACAAAACTAAATTATACAGTTGGTAGATTACTTATTGATATAGTTATATTTGCTCTAGGTTTTGCTTTTTTCCCTTTTATACAAGGTGAATCTACAAAAACAGATTTTCTTCTTACCAATTTTGGTCTTGGAACGGTATGCTTTACTTTTCTTGTTGGACCACTTGTTAATTATTTAATTTTATTTTTAGATAGAATTTGTAATTATGAAAAAATGGATATATTGACTAACAAAAGTTTGATAAAAGCTGAGTAGTAAAATATTTAAAATTTAAAAATATTTCAAAATAAAAAGTTTAAACTTTTTATTTTTTTCTTTGTATTTTTTTTAAAAAAATGTAAAATAAAAGTGTAATTAATAGATCTTGTATAAACCAACATATTGGGTTGGCGTCTCTACGATTAGACCTATCTAGTCTCTATGATTTCTATTTATATTTTTTTAATAAATGCAAAAGCAAGTGCCTGTTAATTACAACTTTAATTTTTTATAAGTTATTTTTAAAAAATAGCTTATTTCGTATTTTAGAATTTATAGAAAAGGAAAACTATGAATATTAAAGAAAATAATTTTAAGGGTGAAAAGGGCAAGGACTCTTTAATTGTTTCAAATAATCCAATAGCTAAATATTTTGGCTTTGGTAAAATGAAAACGACTTTTAAAAAGGAAATAATTGGAGGTATTTCCACTTTATTATCAATGATTTATATTTTGTCTGTAGAACCAGGAATACTTAGTGGTGCACAAAGTATAAATGATTCAAATTCATTTATGAATGCTGATGGAGTATTTTTAGCAACAGCAATAATGTCATTTTTAGCAACATTTGTGATGGGCATTGCTGCAAATGTGCCTATTGCACTTGCTCCAAGTATGGGTGTAAATGCTATGTTTACATTCAGTGTAGCTAATTCAGGAGGACTAGGATATGAAGGGGCTTTGATAGCAACTAGTATTTCAGGAATAATGTTTTGTATAATCTCTGTTACTAAATTAAGAACACTTATTATTAAAAGTCTTCCAAAATCACTTCACTTAGCAATTGGTGTAGGAATCGGATTTTTTATTGCATATGTAGGAATTGCAAATATAGGATGAGTACAAAAAAGCGAAGGGGGTTTACCGATAGCTGAATTGAGTAATTTTAAATTAAATTACCCAGAAATAATTTTAGGATCAATTGTTTTACTTACAGCTATTTTCTTAAACTTCAAAAAATTCTTTGCTCCTGTAGCTGTTGTTATGGTTATAGGTTTTATAATAGCTATTATTTTAGCTAACACGATAGATAATCATGCAATAAATCAATCATTTGGTAGTGCCAAATGAGATTCCAATAAATGAAATTACGCAAAATTATTCAAAGGCTTTGCTTCTAATATTTCATCTACTTGAAGTGAATTTACAAATACTAAGATATGATCAAATCCAACAATGTATGTCTCTATTTTTGTTTTTATTATACTTACTTTTTTTGATGCAACTGGAACAATTACTGCTGTTAATGTGGAAATGAACAGGGAATCGGGAGTTGAATCTGATATTCCACAAAGAGCATTAATAATTGATGGTGCATCAACAATTGTTGGAGCATCAATTGGTGTTTCCAACATTGCATGTTATGCTGAAAGTTGTGTTGGAGTTTCACAAGGAGCAAGAACTGGTTTTGCTTCTCTTGTTACTTCAATGGGTTTACTTTTAAGTATAGTTATATTTCCAATATTTCAAATGATGCCTTCTTGTATAACTGGAGCTGCAACTGTATTTATTGGAACTGTAGTGATTAAGTCCATAACAGGAATTGAATGAAATAAACCTGAAATGGCTATAGCAGCGTTTTTCTCAATTTTATTTATGATAATCACTTACAATATTGCAAATGGTATTGCACTTGCAATTATTGCCTATACAGTTGGTTCAATGGCAACAGGAAAACTGAAAGAAATTGGTCCTGTAATTTGAAGTTTAGATGTAATATTTATTCTCTACTTTATTGCAAATTCCTTTATTTAAAAGACTTTTTATTAAATAAAAATATAAAATAAATAACATTTCGAAAAAATATGGTATTATTTACTTTGTATTAGAGAGACTTTAAATAAAGGACGGTGAAAACATGCCAAAAGCAAATATACATCCACAATATTTCGAAGCTAAATTTGTTTGTACAACTTGCAGCAATGAATTCATGTCAGGATCAACAAAAGGTGAAGAAGTAAGAATCGATACTTGTTCAAATTGTCATCCTTTCTACACTGGAAAACAAAACTTTGCAAACGCAGAGGGACGTGTTGAAAAATTCAAAGAAAAATTTGCTAAAAAAGACGCAAAACTTGCTGAAGTTGAAAAAGCATCAGCTGCTCAAAAAGCTGAAAATCAAAAAAAATCAAAAGAGGCTAAAAAATAATTTAATACAAACAACTAGACTAGTAATTGGTCTAGTTTTATTATTTTTATTTTAAAATGTTATACAATAATAAGGTTATGGAGGTCTTTTATATGAGCTTTACAATTCAAAATGCCAAGTTTTTTAATAGAAAATTAACACCTAAAAGCACTACTTTTAGGACTAAAGATTCTGAAAAAACTACTGTCATTTCTTATGATAAAAACTTAAGACGTAACTTTAAAAATATTTTACAAGGTAAATATCTTGTAAAAAATGGTTTATTTAAAATTGATGGATATGATAAAGTTAATAAACAATGAACAAAAAGAAAAGTTGCTGTCATTAAAGCAAATACTTTATTTAGAAAATGACCTGAAAAATTTTGATTATATACATCATTGCTTTTAAATAAAAATTTTTACAGTCAAGCAAAGATTAATTATATAAATAAAAAATATTCTTATTTATCTTTTTCAACATCTAAAAATAATAAAACTGATTTAGAAATGAGAGATAAAATAGAGACTATGATTTCAAAATTCATAAACAACTCTATTGAAATTGAAGAACAGTGAGTTTCAGAGTTTTTAAATCAAATAGTCAAATTTAATAATACTAATTTACAAAAAAGCTATGGAGACATGGAAGAACATATCAGAATTATTATTAAAGATTATTATTATCTAGTTGAAAAGACTCAAAATTTAGAATTCATTCAAACTTTCTTACAAACTCTTTTTGATAAAGTTTATACATTTATGGAATTATCATCATTGTGTACTTGTGAATATGTAACTAAAAAATCAAAAGATAAACAAAAAAGAAAATTAGCTAAAGAATTGAATTTCCATCAAATTAACTTTGTAACTAGAAAACAATTGAAAATACTAGATTTACAAGTAAATAATATAAAAGCAAAAATCTCAAAAAATAACTTTATAATTAAAGGTCTTAAAAAACAAATTGTTTTTGAATTGAATAAAGCTGAAATTATAAAAAAAAGAATAAGAAATCTTGATGAACTATTTACATGAAGAAAAGCCTCTTATGATCAAAGATTTGAATTTAAAAAGAAACAAGAAAAAATGTTTTTTGAAGGTCTTTCAGATGAAGCAACTACTTTAAGAGGAAAAATTGTTGAAGTAATGCACAAATATCACAAAAGAGTATTAAATGATAATTGTGAAAAAGGAGAAATTGATGAATTTAAAGTTCACAAAGATCGATTAAAAAGAGAAATCTCATCAGTTTACAAGCAATCAACTTTATTTATTGATGAAACAGCAAAACAACTTGGATTTGAATTTAATTTACTTTCATTTAAGTTGAGTAAAATGGAAGAAATTTGATTTCAATTACTAACTGCAATATATTTAAAAAAATATAATCTTATTTTTTATAATGTACTTGCAAAATTAAATCATACTGAAAAACAAAATTTACTAAGTGTAATTGATAATTTATTTAATTTAGATTCGCATTTTTCAATAGTTTTTATTGAAGATAATATTAATGATATTGCTCAATTTAATAAGAATATTTATTTAATAAATGAACAAGAACTTGTTGAAAACAGTTTAGATGAAATCTTGAAAAAATATTATTCAACTTATGGGGGAGATTTCTTTGCAAAAAATAATCGATTTAGTTATAAATATGATGGTAAAAAATTAGAAACAATGAATGAAACAACTAAAACTCAAAGTGATATTTTTGACCAAGTGGGTAAATTAGTTATTAATCCAATGAAAGTTTATACAAATAAAAAAGAAAATAAAAATTACATTATAGAATTAGTAGGAACAATAATTGAAAATAATAAATTCGCAGATCCAAATATGTATGAAGCTTTAATAAAAGAAACCAATTTAAAAATATACTTTTATTCAACTCAAAAATTTGAAATTGAAGAGAAAGTTAAATTATACATTGGAGAAGATTCAATCTTAAAAATTATGTAAGGAGAAATATGAAAATAAAAGATAATGAATTAGTGTTAATTAAAAAAATTAAAGAATATAAAAATATAATAATTTCAAAGCATGTTTCTCCAGATTGAGACACACAAGGAAGCGCATATGGTTTAAGAGAAATTATTTTAAAAAACTTTGAAAATAAAAGTGTATATGTTGTAGGAGAAAAATTAAATTTAGGTTTAAGAGAAGAAGATGAGTCTAAGTTAAATAAAGATATTATATCATCTGCACTTTTAATTACTGTTGATGTTGCAAACTTTGATAGAGTTGATTTTGAATTTAAAAATGAAGTTAAAGAAGTTTTTAAAATTGATCATCATTTAGAAGTTGATGAATTTACAAAAAACAAAATAGTAGATGTAAGTGCAATAGCATGTACTCAAGTTATTACACTGTGAGCTAATCAAAATAATTTAAAAATAACAAAAGAGGCTGGCACTTATCTTTATTATGGTTTAATAACTGATTCAGGAAGATTTCTTTTTGATAAAACAAATGGAAGTACTTTTCAAGCTGCAAAAATTTTAGTTGAAGCTGGTGTTATAATTACAGAGATATATTCACAATTATTTCTAAAAGAATTAAAATTAGCAAAATGACATAATAAAGCATTTAGTATCGCTAAATTTTATAATAAAAATCAAATAGCTTTTATAAAAGTTAAAACGAAATATTTTAAAAATTTAGATCTTGGTGAAGAAGAAATTAAAAGTGCTTTAACAGTTTTGTCAGGTATTAAAGAAGTGAAAATATGAGCTCTTGCATATAAAACTATTGACAGTGATAAAATAAAAGTCTCAATTAGAAGCAGAGAGTTTGATATAAACTCAATAGCAGTTAATTATAATGGTGGAGGTCATAAGTTAGCTTCTGGAGCTAAGCTTGATAGTTGAAAAGAGATAAAATCTTTAGTTAATGATTTAAGTAGTTTAATTGAATAATATATTTATAAGGGAGAAAATTGATATGACTTACAGAATGAATTTTAACAGTAAAAAAGGATGAATTGAATTAATTACAGGATGTATGTTTGCAGGAAAAACTGAAGAATTTATTAAAAGACTAAAGAGATATAAATATGCACAACAAAATGTTTTAGTATTTAAACCATTAATTGATGATAGATATTCAAAAAAAGATACATTTTCTCATTCTGGAATGAGTATTGAATCAATTCCAGTTAAAGATAGTGAAGAGTTATTAGATATATTTTATAAAGAAAATGAGAAAGAAAAAGTTGATATAATAGGTATTGATGAAATTCAATTTCTTGATACAAATATAGTTGAAATTATTAAAAAACTAGCTGATGAAGGTGTCATTGTAGTTGCAAATGGTTTGGATAAGGATTTTAAAAATGATCCTTTTCAAAACGTAGATAAATTATTAGTAGAAGCAGAATATGTAGATAAATTAACATCAATTTGTCATTCTTGTGGTGGTAATGCAAATAGAACACAAAGAATAATTAATGGAGAACCTGCAAAAGCAAATGAACCAATTATTGTTATATCTGCAAATGAAAAATATGAAGCAAGATGTAGACATTGTTATATTAAACCACAATAGGACTAGGAGATAGAATATGAATAAAAAGACATTAGAAGCTTTAAACGTTATGGAAAATAGAGTAAATTCTATTGATGAAACTATTCAAAAAGAAGAAACTTTAAAAGACATTAAACTTCTTACAGAATTAAATAAAGAAAGAGCTAGTCTTGAAGAAGTAGTTAACAAATATCAAGAATACAAAAAAATAAACAATGATATAGAAGAAGCTAAACAAATTTTAGAAACTGAAAAAGATGAAGAAATGAGAAGTCTTGCAAAGCTTCAATTAGAAGAAGCACAAGAACAAATTATTTTAGTAGAAGATGATTTAGAACTTTTATTACTTCCTAAAGATCCTAATGATGATAAAAATGTTATTTTTGAAATTAGAGGAGCAGCTGGGGGAGATGAAGCAAATATTTTTGCAGGAGATCTTTTTAGACTTTATACAAAGTATGCTGAAAAAAATAACTGAAAAATAGAAGTTATGGATATGAATGAATCAGCAGCTGGAGGTTTTAGTCAAATTTCTTTTATGGTAAAGGGTGACAAAGTATATTCAAAAATGAAGTTCGAATCTGGAAGTCATAGAGTTCAAAGAGTGCCTAAAACAGAATCAAAAGGAAGAATTCAAACTTCAACAGCTACTGTTGCAGTTCTTCCAGAAGTTAGTGATGTTGAAGTTGACATTAAAACAGCTGATTTAAGAATTGACACTTATAGAGCTTCAGGAGCTGGTGGACAACATATTAATACAACTGATTCAGCTGTAAGAATTACTCATATTCCTACTGGAATTGTTGCAGCTTCACAAGATGGACGAAGTCAACATGACAATAAAGATAAAGCCATGACTTTGTTAAGAGCAAGAATATATGAAGCAGAACTTGAAAAACAACAAAGTGAGGCAGCAAGTTTAAGAAAAAATGCTGTTGGTACTGGAGCAAGAAGTGAAAAAATAAGAACATATAATTATGCGCAAAATAGAGTTACTGATCATAGAGTTAATTTAACATTAAATAAACTAGATCAAGTAATGGAAGGTAACTTAGATGAAATTATCATTGAGCTAATAAATGATGAACAAAAAAATCGAATCACTCAACATATAGAAGGTTAATTATGAATTTAAATAAATTAAAAAATGAGTATGTTCCAAATTTATTAACTTTAAATGAATTTAAAGAAATAATTATTAATATAACAAATAAATCTGATTTTAACTTTGTAATGGATCAAAACTTATCAAAGAGAGAATCAGATTTATTTTTAAAAATTATAGAAGAATTTAAGGAAACTAAAAAACCAATTGCATATTTGTTAAATAATAAATACTTTTATAAATATGATTTTTATGTAAATGAAAATGTATTAATACCAAGATCAGAAAGTGAATTAATAGTTGAAGAGATTTTAAAATATAAATTAGATGATAAGAACTTGTTTGATATTTGTTGTGGAAGTGGATGTATTGGTATTACATTAAAAAATTTAAATAACAAAATTAATTTGTATTTAAGTGATATATCAAAAGAAGCTTTAAAAGTATCTGAAATAAATTTAAAAAAACATAATCAAAAAGCAGAGTTATTTTGCTCAGATTTTTTAAGTGTTTTTGAAGAAACAAAAATTGTTCCTGATTTTATTACAATAAATCCTCCTTATATAGATGTAAATGATTCAAATATTGGTGAGTATGTAAAAAAATATGAACCTGGAATAGCTTTGTTTGCAGAAAATAACGGTTTAAAATTTTATAAGGAGTTGTTTAATTCCTTAGATAAATTATTTAATTTAAATAAAGAATTAATTATAGTTTGTGAATTTGGATTTGAACAAAAAGAAGAAATAGAGAATATTTTTTCATCAAAAATAGTAAAATATAATATAGATTTCAAAAAGGATTATTCAAATAACTGAAGAATATTTATTATTAAATCTAAGGAGCAATATCATGGAGAAATTACAAGATAATTTTGCAGTTGATAATTATAAAAATAAAAATTCCCTACTGATTAAATTTTCAGTACTTTTTGTATTTTTATTTATTCCAACTATTACTTATCTTGTTATTTTAAATATCAATCCTTCTCTTAAATATTATTTTGCAAATTTAAATGTAGTTGAAAATAATTTTGGAAAGAATGTAATTGCTCATAAATGAGAAATAGAAATATTTGCTTGATTGTCTTTATCTTTTTTAATTATAGGTTTGATAATGACATTCTTTTTAATTTTATTTTTAAAATCAAAAGTAAATAGTTTGTATAAGCTAATATATATTATTTTTATAGCTTCTTTTTCTGTAATAGCAATAGTTTTTATTGCTATATCAGAATACTCATATTCAAAATTTTATAACTTGTTTGAGTTTCTTTCTCAAGATGAAAATGCAGATTTATTTAAAAACGAAGATATTAAAAATATGCAAGATGTTTTTATGGATATGTATAAAGGTGAAAATGGCAATAGTTACAAGTATAAATGATCTACAGATACTTTAACTTGATGATTGGCTATTTTTAAAATTATAGCAGTAATATTGTGTTTCAATGTTTGATTAAAACACAATAAAACTAAAATTTTTACAATAGAAAATACTTATGGAAATATAAATAGATCTATAACTAAAGATTTTCTTAATAAATTCTCTTTGAACACTCGTAAAAATATTCAGTTCTGATTAATCATTGCAACAACTTTAGTTTTTATAACTCCTTTAATTTATATCATTAACATGTCTTTATTAAGTTCAAAAATGAATTCTATGTTAAATTGAACATTCATAATACCTGATCTTTATAAATCTGTTTCAACTGACAGTGTTATAAATATTGAAGGATCATATTTCTCAATTAAATTTTTACCAATAATTGTTTCAGGATTTTTAATATCAAATATATTAATTTCATCTATTGCATATATTCAAAATTGAAAAAGTTCTAAAAAAACATTTGCAGTTGAGTTTGCAATATTGCTTGTTGAAATACTTAGCATACTTATAATAATTGCATATTCAACTCACGAAGTACAAAGATTAACAAATCTTTGAAATAAAGAATTAATTCAAATTAATCCAAATGCATATGAATCAAAATACTTGGAAAGTGTTTATGGTTCTTGATACTCTCCTCAATCAATTTATCCAAGTCCATGAATGTCAGGATTAAAATATATATCTCAAACAGTTATTAGTTTAAGTTTTTTAGCAACTATATATATCATTCTAGGTGTAAGGTTTAAAAAAATAAAAGAGAAGTAAAATATTTATTCTTATAATTCTTCATTTTTTTAGTCTAGAAATTTTAGAAAGTGTTTGATTTTATATTTGCACTAGTGTATTATTATATGTTTTTTTGTGCTATAATATATTTGTAAAAGTTAATAAAAGAAAAGACGGGGTCTTTAAACAGTATTAATAGCTTGTTTACTTATCTCTTCTTTTTAATTTGCTAAATTTACTAATAAAAAAAGTAATATATCATATCAAACTACAACTGTTATTGCAATAAAATAGAGGAAAAAATTGCAAAAAATATGGTATAATAAATTTGAGTTTGGGGGCAATTCGTATGTATGTAAATCCATTTGAAAGAATGAAAAAGAAACATGAAGAAGAAGAAAAGAAACGTATAGAAATTGAAAGAGAAAAAGAAAAATATGCTAGATTAGGGGCACAAATGGGTTTTACAGATGAAAGAGCTGTAGTTCCCTCATTTATTAAAACAATAATAGGAGAAGAAAGAAAAACTCCTGTTCCTAACAATAATAACAACTATAATAATAGTTATGAAGATAGTAATAATTTATATTCAGAATCTAGATATACTTCACATAATCAAAATAATAATCTTGATAATCAAAATAGAAGAGTATATCCATTTAATGAAATTCCATCTCCCACTCCGATGTTTGATTATTCAGAAAGTCAAGAACAAATAAGTTCACATGAAAATCAAATTAATTCAAATAGAGGTTATGGAAATGAGTTTTTGAATCATAATCAAAATAACTCAAGCCAAAATTATAATTATAATAGACCACTTGTTAATGAAGAATATAATTTAGAAGATGAACTTTTATTACAAAAGTCATTTGATGAAAAATTTGATCAATTCTTTGAGGGTGAAAAAACTTTATATGCTAATAATAAAATAATTTCTTCAAAGGATTATAGAATTAAAGAAGCAAATGGTGAGTTAGATACAAAAAATATCTTATTAATAAATCATCCAGAATTAGTTGAAGAAGATAAATTTAAAAATTTAATTACTATAGACTTAGAAAAAGCTATACATTATTCTTATCCATGTCTATTTATATTAAAGAAATTTATAAATAACTTACCATCTAATATAAGTTTGGATGATAAAAAAGTTCTTTGAGAAAGAACATCATTATTTTTAGCTGCAACAGAATGAGGTAAAACTGATTCAGAACTAAATTATATAGTAGAAGAGTTAAATTTAATTGGTGATCCTTTTAATATGTTCCTAGATGAATTTAAAGATTTATTTAATTCATATAATTTTAATGAACAAATTAAATTAATTTTAATTAATTCTAGAGATTTGGAATTAAATAAAATATTATATATTAACGACTTTGTACTTAATTTTTTAATAAAAATACCTGGTGTATCATGTAAACTAAATATTAATTTAAATACTTTTGATAACTCATTAATTAATGAATTATCAAAAGTATATGATTATATTATTTTTGACCACACTTCTAATTTGGAAAAGAAATTAGTTCAAACAAATAGAAATAACTCAAGTACATATAATCAAAATTCACAACAACAAAATAATTATAATCAATCTCATAATTCAGAATTAAGAAAAGTACGTGAAGATATTTTTAATTGACAAGAAGAAGCTCAAAGAAGAGCACATATGCAAGAAACTGAAAATAGAAATAATAATTCTGTTTCTAATTCCTATGGTCAAATTAGAGAAGAAAATCAAGATTCAGGAATTGATTCTAAATTAAGAATTAATATGGAAAAAGTATTGGAATCAAGAAAACAAGAAATCATTGAGCAACAGAAACGTGAAGAACAAATTCTTATAAATAAAAAACGGGAATCAGAATTTAATCCTTCAATAATTTCTAAAAAGGATGTTATATTAAATCCATTTGCAAATCCATTTGCAAATGATAGAAATTCAAATATGTCTAATAATGAAGAAAATTTCAATTCTAGATATGTAAATCAATCTCAGCAAAACTTAAATAATATAGGTTCTTCTTTAATTAATAGAGCACCAATTAATATTGAAGAGTCAATGAGAAGGAAACAAGAAAATCAAAGAGATAATAAAATAATATCAGTTCCAAATAACTGAGATAGATTTAAAAATTAGGGGGAAAAATTATGTTTGCAATATTTATTATATTTGCATGGTCATTAACATTGGTTTCATCAATTGGACTATTACTATTTGGTTCAATGGCTTTGATGTTATTGTTAAGTGGCTCAAATCCAATAGCGTTAATTTCAAATATTTTACAAATAATAACAAAGCCATTATTCACACCAGTTTATGGTTCAAATGGAGTTATTGACTCTTCAACTCAAGGAGCTGGTTCAAATAATCAATTAGCTACAATTATATGAATGACTATTTCATTTTTTGTAGCAATACTATTAATTGTTATTTCAATTATTGAATTAGTAAGATTGAGAAAACAACAAAAAATCTCAAAACCTTATATTAAAGTTACAATGGTAGTTTTATCAATTATATTATTATTAACAGGACAGTTATTATTAGTTTTAATTTCAGGTTTAATTTTAATAGCGTTTATTTTATTAGAAGCAATATTATTTGATTCAGAAGCATTAAATAATTATGCTGAAGAAAGAAATTTAATTTTAATTTATAAAGAAGAGAAAAAATTTGAAAAAGAGGTATCTAAGCAGGGAAAGTTGGTTGGCAACGTAGATCTGAAAAACCTTCAAGGGGATTTTCAAAAAGAGAATGAACAAGTAAAAACAGAAGATAATTCTACGTTGCCATTTTCCACTCAAAATGAATTTAAAGTTAATTCATTCTCAGAAGATGAAAAATTAAATATAATTAAAAAATTTAACACAAATGTTACTAAGGTAAACTCTATTGCTAAAATGTTAAAAATGCCAGAAAGTTATCATGTTTCATATATTAATGTAAAAAATACAGAAAATGAAAATGATAATTTAAATTCAATCACACAAATTACTAATATAGTTGATACACAACAAGTAGTAGATATTAGCAATGAATTTAATAACTTAGATGACAATGATTCTCAAAACTTAGATGATAGTTTAGATTCACAAGTGATAATTCTTGAAGCAAAAGATAAAGAAGATAATTTAGAAGAAGATAATTTAAATTCAACTCAAGAAGTTTTTGTAAAACAAGAAGATAGTGAAAAGGAAAGTAAAACTCAAGAAGAAGATTCTTTAGATTTTAGTGATAATAATTTAGTGAATTTATCACAGTCAAATGAAATAAAAGAAGAAGAAAGCAATAAACTACTTTCTTCACAAGAAGTAGTTTCTACTATTTCAAAATCTGAAAATATCTCTCTTGATGAAAATTTATTAAGACAAAAACTTGCAAGAGCTGTTAACATGGATTTAAATCAATTAATAGAATCTAAAGAACCAGATGCAGATAAAAATTTAATCTATTCAGATTTCAACTTTAATCAACCAGATTTGGCAAGTCAAGTTTTAGTTAGAGAATTAAAAGAAAATAATAATGAAATTACAAATCCAATCTCACAAATATTTTCATCAAAATCTACTTTATTAAAAAAAGAAGATAATTTTGAAGAACAAAAAAAAGTGGTAAAAAGTAATGAACCTGTTTTTGGAAGATTAGATGATCAAGTAACTGTTAAACCTATACAACAAGATTCAAAAAATGTTAAAGAAAAGATAAATCTTACAATACAAACTCCAAGTTTCGTTGCAAAGCCAACAATATTGTCTGAACAAAATTTTGAATTTGAAGTTGAAAAACCAGTTGAAGAAAATAACTCTTTACATGAGTTTGTTGAACAAAATACTGTAGAAGAAAAATTTATAGCACCAGTTATTGAATCAAGTAATTTAAATGAAATAAAATCAAAAGTAAATAGCAATGAATTAAGTCAAACAATAGAAAAAGATAATTCAGTGCATAACTGTAATAATGATTTTCAAATTGAAGAAATTAAAAAATACATTTTTGAAAAAGAACAAGAATTACTAAATAGATTTGAAGCTGATATTAATTCAACTGATTTTAGTAGACTAAATACTATTGAAGAGAGAATATTGAATTTAGAAAATTTAATTGAAAGTTTAGGAAGTAAAGTATTTGATAATCAAGTCATACAAGATTTTAGACAGATTAATAAACAACTAGAATCAATATCTAGAGTTGTAAATGAGCTTGAAAATAATACACCAAAAGCAATTATTAATAGATCAATAACTAAACATAATTACAATAGAAATAATGGGTAACTGTTATTTTTTTTGTTAATGTTATAAGTAGGAGAAAAAATATGATTAATGATATAACAAATTTAGTTGAAAGAGATGAACAGTTTAATTATTTTGTTAAAGAAGATACAAAACTACTTCCAGAAGATTTAAAACAATTTGTAGAAAATAAAAAAATAAAACTGCCTTTTGTAAGTAAGATACTTGAAGAGTGCTTTCCTTTTTTGCAAAGTAAGTTTATAAAAAAAGAAATAATTGAAAGTTCAATTAAGCAAGGTGAATGTGTACATAAAATTATTTCTGAATCAATAAATGAGAGAAGAGATTTTAAATTAAATTTAATAATCAAGGATTGTAAAAATTCGAATCATATAAATATTGCAAAAAGAATAATTACGGAATTAAACTCTTTTATTTATAAATATGATATTGATCAAATATTTTCAGAGAGAACATTTTTTTATACAGGCTATGATTGTAATTTTTTAGGAACAATAGATATTATTTTAAAATCTAAAGATACTTTTTATATAATGGACATTAAAACAAGTAAAGTTAATTATGTAGAAAAATATAATGCACAATTATTTTTATATAAAAAAATGTTTGAAAATGCTTCAAATAAAACTGTAGCAAATTGCTTTATTTTAAATCCAAGAGAAAATAGGGTTTTAATGGAGTATGAAAAATTATCGAAGCAAGAACAAGCAAGAGTTATTTCAAAAATTAAAGAAATTGAGAACTCTTAAAATTCTAAAAATAAAAAACTATGATAGTTATTATCATAGTTTTTTATTTCTTGTTTTTATAAAGTTTAATTTAAATTTCTTTTATCTAAAATTTTATTAATAGCTGATTGAATATCATTATCATAAAATATTAAACTATATTCAAATTTGTTTATAGAATCAATATATGTATACATATATTTTTTAGTACTAAATTCATTAAGACTTCCGTTACTTATTGAATTTGATAATACTGCTTTTAAAGCTCTTTCCTGAGAAGGAAAATAAATATAGTCATTAGAGTTTTTTAGAAATACTTTATAGACAATATAGCGACCGTCAGAAATTATAGAGTCATAAGATTTTTTAAGATTTCAGTTTCAAGTATTATATTCATCTTTATGCACCATTTTTGAATTTAACAAAATTGAGTTTTGCAATTTTCTAATAGCTTCTTCTTGAGACTCTCCACTTTCAACTGATTCACCAAATACGTTAAAGGCAATATATTTTTTCTTTAAAGTAAGTTTACTATTTATAAACTTTCTTTCCATTGCTTCTTCATATGTATCTGATAGAAGTTTTCCATCCTCACTTGAAATATCTGAAGTCGATCCATAAAAGAATTTCAATACTGTACTAAATTTTCCTTGCAATGGTAAATATGTATCTAGTTGTTTTTTTTCTACGTAAAAGTCTGGTTTTAATTGATACATAGTTTTACCATTAATTACTTTTGGACTTTGTAAAATTCTTTGTTTTATTGGAAGTCAATCATAGTAGCTTTTAATTAAAGAATAGGGATGTCCTTTAGCATTATTAACATCGTATAGTAAATCCTTATATACAGATCCATCAATATTTTTAATGAATTTTTCTTTTAATATATCTTTATAATTAATTCTTGTATTTTCTTCAACTCCAAAATTTGTGATATTTTTAGCAAAATATTCTAGGAATCACGAATTATATACTGATTCTCTTTCTGTTACCAATGTTTCTTTTAAAGAATATCTTGGAGCGTTAAGATTAATTGTAGTTATAGAGTTTTGTTTTCTCTCATCATAATAATTTATTAATGTTGATTTTGTATTATCTCAATATACGTAATTATCAATTCTAGCTTCATTATTACGTACTCATTTTGGAAATAAGCCAATTCTGGCTCTTTCCTTTTTTCCAGTTTTAGGATTTATTAAATCCATTCATCTTTGTAAATAATATATGCAGTTCACTATTCCTCATTCTTGATGTCTCATTCATTTACTTCTGTCTCTAAAATCATTTAACATCTCTTGATAAGTACTATATTTATTTGCAAAAGTAAGTTCTGCTTCATTGCCATACATAAAAATGTCTTCATTTTCTCCAGGAAATAAAACTCTAAACTGATTTTCATCTTTAGATTTTATTTTAAGCTTATTTATGTATTCAACTTTTGAACTCTTATAGAAGTAGGAATCTAGAAAATTGCTTTTTAATTCTCTTATCATTTTGTCAAAAATATCTTTTTTATCTCCATATTCTTTAATAGGTTTTAATAATCTATTTCCTTCAATATTTTTTTCTTTATTTACAAAATAACCTTTCTTAAAATCTCCTAATAGATTATTTATATCTGTAATATTAAAAGCATTATAATATTTATTATTATGAATATAATAAAGTGAACTTCTAATTTCCATTTTGTCTTTTTGATTTATTTTAGCTTCCTCTGGTGTATCAAATCATTGTACTTCGTCATAACTATACTTTTGCTTTACAAGTCCAGCATTAGTATAAGTATCTAAAGCATTCTTACTAGTTTTTGCAATATTTCCAAAAGCATCTCTATATACTTTTGTATATTTGTCCATATCCAAACTATAAATTCTGTTCTTATCTAAAATCATATTTTCATAATCTTTTATAATTTTATTTGGATTTGAAAATGTAAATTCACTTTTAATATATGAATTTGAAAGTAGATATTCATTTAATAAATTTTTATTAGTAAAAACTTTATTATCAAATTTTATGTAATTTTCATTTCCTAAAAATACTTTTTTCTTTTCAATATCATTTCTTAAAAAATTTATTAATTTTTCTTTTTCACTTACATTGTTTTTTTCAACTAAACTACTTACAGTAGTTGTTGAAAAACTAGTAAGAGATAAAGTTAATAATATATTTTTAAACATTTTTTTATCTCCTTTTAATTAATTTTTTGTTTTCTAACTTCTACTATTTGATTATTAATTCAATTTATAAATTCTTCTTTTTTTATAAATTCTATATTGTTATAAACATGAGTTGTTTCTTCTCTTGTATAATTCATAACTTTGTAATTTAGTTTATTCTCTAAAAATTTTCAAAGTTCTAATTGAGATCTAAAATATTTTTCTTGCCCATAGAAATTTACTTTTCAGATATCAAAAGTATAATTATTATTTTCTTTTAAACTATCAAAATGATTAGTTTTAATTAAATCTGTATTTATAATATTTTTATATTCTAAAGGCTGATTATTTCTAATAAATTCTTTAATATCTTCTAATCTATTTTTAATAACTCTATTATTATTTAGCATATAAATATAAACTCTTTTATAGTTTTCAACTTTATCAGCTTTTCTTTTTAACTCATTCATAGCTATTTCTTTGCTTGTATGTGCTCCACCAAAACCATCTAAAAAGTATTCTTTTTTGCTATTTTCATAAAATCTATTAAATAAATTTTCTATAAATTTCTCTTTTTCTTGTGCAAATCTTCTGTTGTATTCATAATTTGATATACAGTCTTTTTGTTTTTCATCTCCATTACATACTTGTGGTAAATTCAATTTATAAGTATTGTCTTTACTAATAACTGAAGTTAGTATTTTTTTAGTTTTTAAGTAATCTTCTGGTTTCTTAAATATTTCATATTTTAAATCTTTAATAGCTTTACTTTTTTCATGATAATATTTTCCATTAAATTCATATAATTCATTTATTTCTTTTCCATTATTTTTAGGATTAAAATATTTTAAAGGAGTATCTATTAAAGTTTTAATTTCTTGATCTTGAACAGATCCTCCAAAAGTAATATCTGTAAAAGGTATTTTAATAGTTGGTTCAAAATAATATAATGATTGGTTACTATCTAACTTTGCTTCATATGTTTTCAAAGATATAAAACTCATTATTTTTCCTAAACTTCATACTGTACTAATAGCTTTCATTATTACAATAGGTCCAGCTCTTTCTTTAGTTCTATAATCTTGCATTCCAAGAGCTTTTAAAACATCTTCATTTTTTTTATGTAATTTGCTTCAAATTTCAGCTGTTTTTTTCTTTAAACTTACTGAAAGTTTTTTATCATTTTTATTAGATTTCTTCTTATCTTTTGAAAATAAACCTGCTAAATCACTAGCTGCGTTAACTCCATCACCAAAAGCATCCATTACTTTATCTACTTTATTTAAAAAGCCTTGTGTTAGATCTCATACTACTTTATTAACTCCTCCTTTATTAAAGAAATTACTTGTGTTTAAAAATAAAGAATAAATATCTTCAAAACTAAGTTTGTTTAAAATACTCAAACTTTCTTTATTATTTCTAGTGTTTAAAATTCCATTAATAAAGTCTTTATTTTTATTTAAAATACTAATAACTGTTTGCTGGATTATTGACTCCAGATCTTTGGTTTCTATTTTTTTTATACCAAAAATTTTTGATATTTCTATTAATCTTTTAAAAGATACCAATAGTTTATAAAAATTACTAAATTCTGGATCATTAATATCATTTAATCCTTCTGATAAACTATCCAATTGGTTTAGACTTAATTCTTGAATTATACTATTTATTTCTATAGTTTCATCTTTGTTCAATATATTATTCAAGTAGTTTTCCATATTATATTTTTTTTGTGTAGATTCTTTAGATTCAATGAATGAATTTATAAGCAGACCAATTGCTGGAATAGCAACAAAGTAGCTCATAAAGTAATTAACATCATAAGATTCTATAGCATTAAATTTGGCAATATTAGATACTTTTTCTTTACTTTCAAAATATTTAGGTCCAACAAAATATCCAAGTCGATTTGATGTATTTTGAGTTACTCAATAAGAACTTTTATTAGCATTTATAACATCTTTAATATGAGTATTAATAATGTCCTCATCTAAATCTCTCATAGCATTTAGAAAGTCTGTATAATTTAAATTTGAAAAATCCTTTCCGTTATATTCAAATCCTTTTTCAATATTATTTCTTAATCAAGATTTGATTTCTTCTTTTGTTTGACAGATTCCTCCTTGTTCATAACAAACTTCTTTTTTTATTTGTTTTTCTAAATCAAATAATTTTTTCTTTAAATAATACTCTCTTGCACTGAAAGTATTATCAAATAAGCTACCATCTACTTGATAATTTATTCTATAGTTGTTTATAAATGATTCTTTCGCATCATTTTCAGAAGTATAAGCATCACCATTTACCCCTTTATATACTTTAATATTTTTTTCATAATCACTTGTTTTTACAAGTGGTGAAAGCTCTCCTGATGAGTTAATTAAATAATCATTAGGATTATTTTTTGTAATATCTTTTTCAATGTTAAATTTATTTTTAATATATTCATTTAATTTATTTTTTGATGAAAAAACATTATCATCTAGAATGAATTTACTTGTTTCAAATGAGTAGTTATTTTGTTTAGCTTTGTCACTTGAATATTTATATATTTCTTCTTTTGATGAAAAATATTTATCCTCAAATTTATAATAAATTTCTTCTTGAATTTGTGCTGTTTTATTTTTTAAAACTATAGGTAAAGTTACTGATAAAGTTAAAGATAAAGCAAGTCCTATTATGGAGCTAACTACTAAGTATTTTTTTATACTTTTTTGTTCTTTACTTTTAAGTAATTTATCAACAAACTTTCCTAAACTACTTTTTTTGTTCTCAATTATATTTAGTTTTATTCCTTTCGATATTATTCTAATTTAAAATAATTTTTTTTAGCAACTTATAAAATTTCTTTTAACATTTAAAAATGTTTTTATAATGTAAAAATATATTATATTTTTGAGAGAGGAAATGATAATATGAAAAAATTATTAAATTTAATTGCAGCATTTTCAATGACTGCTATGAGTACTTTAACTTTAACTTCATGTCAAATTAAAGGAGAAAAAGAAATAGAAACAGATAAAGACTTTTTTATGGAAACAGAGCAACCAAAAAGTATTGAAGAAATAGAAGAAAAAATAAAAGTAAAATATGATGATCTAGACTATTGAAAAGAAATAGCAATAGAGAAATGATATAAATGAAAAGTTGATAATAAATATTTTGAAAAAACAGAACAAGAACAGGATGAATTAAATAAAGAGTTTAATGCTACTTCTATAGAAATGCAGAAATGATATATATAGAGCTTGAGATTTTATATATGAATATAAAATTCAACAGTTTACTCCAAATTTAGATTATAGAAAAACTTTATATTCTCCTAAAGGAAAAGAAATAGATTTAATTATTTTAAAAGAGGATAACAGAATTAAAATATTTTATGAAACAAAAAATGAAATAATTAACTCATTGACACCTAAAAAAATTGTAGATCATTTTGAAAAAATGGAAAAGTGAGCTTTAACAGAAAATCCGAATACAAAAAAATAGAGTATATATTTTTGAGAGAGGCAATGATAATATGAAAAAATTATTAAATTTAATAGCAGCTTTTTCAATGACTGCTATGAGTACTTTAACTTTAACTTCATGTCAAATTAAAGGAGAAAAAGAAACAGATAAAGACTTTTTTATGGAAACAGAACAACCAAAAAGTATTGAAGAAATAGAAGAGAAAATAAAAGTAAAATATGATGATCTAGACTATTGAAGAGAAATAGCAATAGAAAAGTCATATAAATGAAAAGTTGAAAAAGACTATTTCAATAAAACAAAACAAGAACAAGCTGAATTACATAAAGAGTTTAATGCTACTTCTATAGAAAAGCAAAAATGATATATATAAGGCTTGAAATGAAATATATGAATATAAAATTCAACAGTTTATTCCAAATTCAGATTATAAAAAAATTTTATATTCCCCTAAAGGAAAAGAAATAAGCCTAGATATATCAAAAAATAAGAATATTATTAAATGATTTTATGAAGCAAAAAATGATCTAATTAACTCATTGACTCCTAAAAAAATTGTAGATCATTTTGAAAAAATGGAAAAGTGAGCTTTAACAGAAAATCCGAATACAAAAAAATAGAATATATATTTTTGAGAGAGGAAATGATAATATGAAAAAATTATTAAATTTAATAGCAGCTTTTTCAATGACTGCTATGAGTACTTTAACTTTAACTTCATGTCAAATTAAAGAAGAAAAAGAAGTAGAAACAGATAAAGACTTTTTCATGGAAACAGAACAACCAAAAAGTATTGAAGAAATAGAAGAGAAAATAAAAGTAAAATATGATGATCTAGACTATTGAAGAGAGATAGCAATAGAAAAGTTATATAAATGAAAAGTTGAAAATGACTATTTTAATAAAACAAAACAAGAACAAGCTGAATTAGAAAAAAAATTTGATGCTACTTGCATAGAACAACAAAAATTTTATATATATATGGCTTGAAATAATATATATGAGTATAAAATTCAACAGTTTATTCCAAATTTAGATTACAAAAAAACTTTATATTCTCCTAAAGGTAAAAAAATACGATTAATTATTTTAAAAGATGAAAATAGCATTAAATGATTTTATAAAATAAAAAATGATCTAATTAACTCATTAACACCTAAAAAAATTGTAGATCATTTTGAAAAAATGGAAAAGTGAGCTTTAACAGAAAATCCTAATACAAAAAAATAGAATATATATTTTTGAGAGAGGAAATGATAATATGAAAAAATTATTAAATTTAATAGCAGCCTTTTCAATGACTGCTATGAGTACTTTAACTTTAACTTCATGTCAAATTAAAGGAGAAAAAGAAATAGAAACAGATAAAGACTTTTTTATGGAAACAGAGCAACCGAAAAGTATTGAAGAAGTAGAAGAAAGAATAATAAATACATATGATATACAAAAGGAGTATAATGAATTGTCGCATGATAAATGAGATCAGTGAGTTTGAGCTAATGATTATTGAAACAAAACTAAAGAAGAGAGAGAAGAATTAACTAAAAAATTTAATGCTACTTGCATAGAACAACAAAAATTTTATATATATAGCTTGGAAATTTATATATGAGTATAAGATTCAGCAGTTTTTTCCAAATTTAGATTATAAAAAAACTTTATATTCTCCTAAAGGAAAAGAAATAAACTTAGATATATCAAAAAATGAGAATAGTATGAAATGATTTTATAATAATAGAAACCATTTAATTAACTCATTAACACCTAAAAAAATTGTAGATCACTATAAAAAAATGGAACAGTGAGCTTTAACAGAAAATCCGAATACAAAAAAATAGAATATATATTTTTGAGAGAGGAAATGATAATATGAAAAAATTATTAAATTTAATAGCAGCTTTTTCAATGACTGCTATGAGTACTTTAACTTTAACTTCATGTCAAATTAAAGGAGAAAAAGAAATAGAAACAGATAAAGACTTTTTTATGGAAACAGAACAACCAAAAAGTATTGAAGAAATAGAAGAGAAAATAAAAGTAAAATATGATGATTTGGACTATTGAAGAGAAATAGCAATAGAAAAGTCATATAAATGAAAAGTTGAAAATGACTATTTTAATAAAACAAAACAAGAACAAACTGAATTACAAAAGGAGTTTAATGCTACTTCTGTAGAAAAACAAAAATGATATATATAGAGCTTGAGATTTTATATATAAATATAAAATTCAACAGTTTACTCCAAATTTGGATTATAGAAAAACTTTATATTCTCCTAAAGGAAAAGAAATAGATTTAATTATTTTAAAAGAGGATAACAGAATTGAAAGATTTTATGAAACAAAAAATGAGTTAATTAACTCATTAACACCTAAAAAAATTGTAGATCATTTTGAAAAAATGGAAAAGTGAGCTTTAACAGAAAATCCGAATACAAAAAAATAAAAAAAGAGTTTCTTAGCATAAAAAGACTATATTTGACAATAATTGGCTTTTAAATTAAAATTATTGAGTAAGCAAAATGTTCTTATAAACCAAGGAGAAACAATTATGACAAAAGAAGAATTAAAAGATAAGTTAGCTGATTTTAAAGTAAAAAAAAATGCTAAGGAAACTG
Source organism: Spiroplasma floricola 23-6 (assembly GCF_002813555.1). Lineage (NCBI taxonomy): Bacteria > Bacillati > Mycoplasmatota > Mollicutes > Entomoplasmatales > Spiroplasmataceae > Spiroplasma > Spiroplasma floricola. The sequence continues at coordinate 1,223,334 of NZ_CP025057.1, read as the reverse complement.
AAATTGAAAAATGTAAAGAAGCAATTAAACAAGCAAAGTTAGAAATCAAAATTAAGAAAAATGAATTAAAAAATATTATAAGTGAAGCAAAAATTTTAAAAAGTAGTTTTAAAAGACAAGAAATGTAAAAAAAGAACCTCAAAATTAGGTTCTTTTTTTTAAAACTCTATTATCTTAGGATTAGCTAATTTTAAATCTTGCTTAATAGAATCATAGCCTCTATTTTTCAACTGTTCTTTATAAGTTTTAGTTGCTTTTTTTCTTATTTTATTTCCACTGTATGCAATTACAAAGGGAATACCAACTATAGTTAAACAACCAAAAAATTTTGCAATGTTTTTACCTAAACTAGAATATTGCTTTTCTTCAGTATATTTAATATCTCCTCTTACTTTTACAATATCTCTAGTAATTTTTATTTCTTTTTGATATGCTTCTTCTTTAATTGCAGCATCACTTAAAAATGCTTCTATGTAATATAGATCAAATGCGCTTAGTCCATAAAAGACTTTATCTTCAATTATAACTTCTTTAACTTTTGGAGTTGGTCTATACTCAAGATTCATTTTAATTGGACTAACCACTTCTTCTTTTATTATTTCAGGTTTTGGTTTAGGAATTTCAATGTAAGTTATATTTGAATTTACTTTTACAGGTATTTCTTCTTTTGGTATAGCTTTTGGTATTGGAGTAGGAATTGGTTTTTCTTTAATGGTTTCTCTAACATCAATATTTGGCTTTTCTCCAACTCTATTTGTTGGAGTTGGATTAACTCGTTTTAAGCTAATATTAAGATTGCTTTTATCTTTACGTTCCATTTTGTCAAATTCAAGTTTTCTACCAGTTGCTTGTCAGTTATTATCAATTAAGTCTTCAATATTTGATTGACCTTTTTGTCTATCAGTTAATGGAGCAGGTTGTTTTGGTATCATCTTTTTGACAAAAATTAAAACAAAATTTGATTCACGATCATTATTATTTTTAGCTTGTCCTTGTATTTTTAAGTTATCTTCAAAATATAACTGTAAAATTACATGTTTTGAAGTAGGATTTGCAACAATACTTTCTGGCAAAACGTTATATAATTGTTGAACACTAATGCTTTTATAACTCTCTATAGTATTTAAAATAGTTGCCTTTACAGAGTTGTATTGAGAAGAGCTTTTATCGTTTGCAAAATTTGCTCCATTTATTGAAGTATTTATTGATTTTTCTCTAACAGTATTATTTCTGCAAAAATCTGCTCAATCTAAGAAATCTCTTGAATTTGATTCACCTCATACCATATTAAAATCCCCCTTATTATTTATAATAATATCAAATGTAGTATGATTATTTTATATATAAAATTAGAAAAGAGATTTTTATGAAAGAAATTAAATCAATTAATTATGAAAAAATCATTGTTAAAAGAGTAAATACTGTATATGAAAATTTAAAACAAAATATTAAAAATGAATTTAAAGTACCTTCAAATATTGAAAGTTTTTTGAATGAGAATTCTCAATTATCTACTAGAGAAGATATTGAAAATTTAGGAAAAGAATTTGACAAGACTTTTGCAGATTGAGAAGTTTTAGATAAAAACTTAGATAGGCTAATACTTTTAAACCATTTAATGTCAATATTGCAAAACTCAATTATTGTTCTTATTTCAATTGATGTAAATATGGAAAAAGAGAATTTAGAAAAAGAAGTAATAACAAATCCAAAAGGAATTGATGTTATTGTTGCAACTGCTGTACAAGCATTTGGAGTAAAAGCTAATGAAATGATTGCTAAATATGAACAGTTAAATTTAGATCAAGATACTAATGAAGTATTTAAACCTTTAAATAAGTTCTTTAAAGAGGTTTCAAAACAAGATGTAGAGTCAGCATTTGCAAAATTAATGGAAAATATCTTGGAATTCAATAAAAACTACAAAAATATTTATATTAGATTATCTAATATAAAAGAAGATAGTTTAACAAATCAAAGAATTGAAATGTTTATGGAATATATGAACACTTACTATTTAATGACTTATTTATTAGAAATAATACTAGTTTATCCTTTACAAGAAGAAATGATGAATCAACAAGCATTTGATAATATAATGCCAGATATTACTTTATATAACTAAAAAATACAAACCTATAAAGGTTTGTATTTTTAATTAATATTTGCATTTATAAGCTTTTTTCATATATAATATATTTTGTGTGATTACAATACACTCGGTATTGTGGAAAGGAGGAACCTTAAATGGCAACAATTAATCAATTAGTTAGAAAACCAAGAAAAGCAAAAACTTGAAAAACTAAAGCTCCTGCTTTAAACAGAGGGGTTAACACTTTATTAAAAAAAGTTACTAAAATTTCAGCACCTCAAAAAAGAGGTGTTTGTACAAGGGTTGCAACTATGACTCCTAAAAAACCTAACTCAGCTTTACGTAAGTATGCAAGGGTTAGATTAACTAACGGTATGGAAGTAACAGCTTATATTCCAGGAGAAGGACACAACTTACAAGAACACAGTGTTGTGTTAATTCGTGGAGGAAGGGTAAAAGACTTACCTGGGGTTCGTTATCATATAATTCGTGGTACTTTAGATACAACTGGAGTAAATGGAAGAATGCAATCTCGTTCTTTATATGGAACAAAAAGACCTAAAGAGAAAAAATAATAGAGTGTAATTCACATTTTATCAATTAAAAAAAGAAAGGAGTTACTAACTTATGCGTAAACATCAAGCAGAAAAAAGAGATGTGTTACCAGATCCTATATATAATTCAAAACTAGTTACTAGAGCAGTTAATAAAATTATGTTAGATGGTAAAAGAGGAACAGCTCAACATATCTTATATAAAGCTTTTGAAAAAATCAAAGAAAAGACTGGAACAAGTCCAATTGAAGTATTTGATAAAGCAATAGAAAACATTAAACCTCATTTAGAATTAAAAGTTCGTCGTATTGGGGGAGCAAACTATCAAGTTCCTGTTGAAGTTTCAACAGACAGAAAAGTTACTTTGGCTTTAAGATGATTAATTAATTATTCAAGACTAAGAAATGAAAAAGAAATGATAGATAGATTGGCAAATGAAATTATTGATGCATCAAATGGAGTTGGTGGATCAGTTAAAAAACGTGAAGATACTCACAAAATGGCTGAAGCTAATAAAGCATTTGCACATTATCGTTGATAATAGAAGATTAAGGAGAAAAGAATATGCCTAGAGAATATAGTTTAGATATGACTCGTAACTTTGGTATTATGGCTCACATCGATGCTGGTAAAACTACTACAACAGAACGTATATTATTCCACACAGGTAGAATTCATAAAATTGGTGAAACTCACGAAGGTGAATCACAAATGGACTGAATGGCTCAAGAACAAGAACGTGGTATTACAATTACTTCTGCTGCAACAACAGCATTTTGAGCAGACCATAGATTTAACATCATAGATACTCCTGGTCACGTTGACTTCACAGTTGAAGTTGAAAGATCATTGAGAGTTCTTGATGGAGCTGTAGCTGTATTGGATGGTCAAAGTGGGGTTGAACCTCAAACTGAAACTGTTTGAAGACAAGCAACAACTTATAGAGTACCAAGAGTAGTTTTTGTTAACAAAATGGATAAAACAGGAGCTGACTTTTTATATTCAGTAAAAACAATTGGAGATAGATTAGGAGCTAAAGCAGCACCTATTCAATTGCCAATCGGAGCAGAAGATCAATTCAATGGAATCATTGACTTAGTAGAAATGAAAGCATGAGGATTTGATGGAGCTGCTGAAGAAATAGCAAAAGAAATAGAAATTCCTGCTGACTTAAAAGATAAAGCAGAAGAATTAAGAGCTCAATTAGTTGAGATGGCTGTGGAATATGACGAAGAATTAATGATGAAATTCTTGGATGGAGGAGAAATCACAATTCCAGAATTAAAATCAGCAATTCGTAAAGGAGTAATATCTGCTGAATTTTTCCCAGTATTGGCTGGGTCAGCATTTAAAAACAAAGGTGTTAAATTATTATTAGACGCTGTTGTTGCTTATTTACCTTCTCCATTAGATGTACCTGCAATTAAAGGTATATTACCAGATGGAACAGAAGCTGAAAGAATAGCTTCAGATGATGCACCATTTGCAGCATTAGCATTTAAAATTATGACTGACCCATTTGTTGGTAAGTTAACATTCTTTAGAGTTTATTCAGGAAAGTTAGCAAAAGGAAGTTATGTATTAAACGCAACTAAAGATAAAAAAGAACGTGTTGGACGTTTATTAAAAATGCATGCAAACAATCGTGAAGAAATTGATGAAGTTTATGCTGGAGATATTGCAGCAGCTGTTGGTCTTAAAGATACAACAACTGGTGATACTTTAACAGATGAAAAAAATGAAATTATTTTAGAATCAATGATATTCCCAGAACCAGTTATTCATTTGGCTTTAGAACCAAAAACAAAAGCTGATCAAGAAAAATTAGGTTTATCATTAAACAAATTATCAGAAGAAGATCCAACTTTCAGAACTTATACAGATGAAGAAACTGGACAAACAATTATTGCTGGAATGGGTGAATTACACCTAGATATTATTGTGGATCGTTTGAAAAGAGAATTCAAAGTTGAAACAAATGTTGGAGCACCTCAAGTTTCATATCGTGAAACAATTAAAGGTTCAGCAAAAGTTGAAGGTAAATATGTTAAACAATCAGGGGGACGTGGACAATATGGTCACGTTGTGATTGAATTTGAACCAAATCATGATAAAGGATTTGAATGAGTTGATAAAATTGTTGGGGGTAAAATCTCAAAAGAATATATCAACGCTGCTAGAGTGGGACTTGAAAATGCCTTACAAAACGGGGTTATTGCAGGATTCCCAATGATAGATGTTAAAGCAACAATTGTTGATGGATCATATCATGATGTTGACTCAAATGAGATGGCATATAAAATTGCTGCATCATTGGCATTAAAAGAAGCTGCTAAAAAAGTTAATCCAGTTCTTTTAGAACCAATTATGTCAGTTGAAGTAACTGTACCAGATGAATACTATGGGGATGTAATGGGTAACATTTCATCAAAACGTGGTTTAATTGAAGGATCAGAACAAAGAGGAAATGCACAAACTATTAAGTCAAAAGTTCCTCTATCAGAAATGTTTGGTTATGCAACAGAGTTGCGTTCATTTACACAAGGACGTGGAAATTACACAATGATTTTCAGTCACTATAATGAAGCACCAAAAAACATTGCTGAAGAAATTATCAAAAAACAAGGTAAATAATAGCTATTTATCAAATTAAAAAAATATTGTACTTTAAACAAAATCTATTTATAATTATTAGGACACTTGGTCGCAATAAAATAAATAAGAACCAAATGGAAGGAATGAAAAAACATGGCAAAAGAAGCATTTGACCGTAGTTTACCTCACGTTAACATTGGAACAATCGGACACGTTGACCACGGTAAAACTACTTTAACAGCTGCAATTACAAAAGTATTAGCAGCAAAAGGTGGAGCAGAATTCAAGGATTATGCAAATATTGATAATGCACCAGAAGAAAGAGAAAGAGGTATTACAATTAATACTTCTCACGTTGAATATAAAACAGATAAAAGACACTACGCACACGTAGACTGTCCAGGTCATGCCGATTATGTTAAAAACATGATTACAGGAGCTGCACAAATGGATGGAGGAATCCTTGTTGTTGCTGCAACTGATGGACCAATGCCTCAAACAAGAGAACACATCCTATTATCAAGACAAGTTGGAGTACCAGCAATCGCAGTATTTTTAAATAAATGTGATATGGTAGATGACGAAGAATTAATTGACTTAGTTGAAATGGAAGTTAGAGATTTATTATCTGCATATGACTTTGATGGAGATGGAGCACCAGTTATTCGTGGATCAGCTTTAGGAGCATTAAATGGTGATGCTAAATGAGTTGAAAAAGTGGAAGAATTAATGGATGCAGTTGATGCATACATTCCAACACCAACTCGTGATACAGATAAAACATTCTTAATGCCTATAGAAGACGTATTTACAATTACAGGGCGTGGAACTGTTGCAACTGGAAGAGTTGAAAGAGGAGTTGTTAAAGTTAACGACGAAGTTGAAATTGTTGGATTAGTAGAAGATAGCAAAAAAGTTGTTGTTACAGGATTAGAAATGTTTAGAAAATTACTAGACTTTGCTGAAGCTGGAGATAACGTTGGAGCATTATTAAGAGGGGTTGACAGAAACGACATCGAACGTGGACAAGTTCTTGCAAAACCAGGAACAATTAAACCTCATACAAAATTAAATGCATCAGTTTATGCTTTAACTCAAGAAGAAGGTGGAAGACACAAACCATTCTTCAACAAATACCGTCCTCAATTCTACTTTAGAACTACAGACGTTACTGGAGAAGTTCACTTACCAAGTGGAACAGACATGGTTATGCCTGGAGATAACGTTGAATTAGTTGTTGAATTAATTAAACCAATTGCTGTTGAACAAGGTACAAAATTCTCAATCCGTGAAGGTGGAAGAACTATTGGTGCTGGAACAGTTGTTTCAATCGTTCAATAATTTAAACAATATAAAAAATAAAAGCTTTTAAAAATTAAAAATCTTTGTATATAAAATATATACAAAGATTTTTTTGTTTTTTATTTAGTAATTTTTTTTAAACTAGTTTTGCAAAATTGGAAACTCTTAATTTATTTTATATAATAAAAATGTGAATAAGAATAACTTGTTTTGTTTACGCTAGTAATAGTAAAGTATTAATGAGAGTTTTAAGTATCTCTTAATCTTTGAAAGAGGGAAAGATTATGTTTTTAGTAGCGCATAGAGGTTTTAGGGGTAAAAATAGAGAAAACAGAATGATAGATTTTGAAGATGCCTTAAAAACTTGTCTAGCTGTAGAGTTTGATATTAGAATGACAAAAGATAAAAAGATAATAATTTTTCACGATCACAATTTTAAAAGAATTGGAAATTTAAATAAAACTGTTAGAAGTTTAACTTATAAAGAAATTGAAAATATGGATTACTTCAAGCAAAATCCTGATTTTCTACCTCCATTATTCATTGAAGATTTTATTATGAAAATCTCAAAAGAGTATAACTTTATTAATGTTGAAATAAAACCAGATAGAAACACAGTAGAAGAGTTTGAACAAATTAAGAGAGCTTTAAATCTTTTAAGAGAACAAACTAATGCAGAGATTGTTGTTTCATCATTTGAACTTAAGGTTTTAAAGTTTATTTCACAATTAGATAATAATTTTAAAAAGGGTTATTTAATTGAAAATATTAAAAAAGTAGACTTTGATTTAATAAAGAAATTTGATTATTTACATCCTTATGTAGAGAATCTAAAAATCAAATCATCTTATAAGATAGTTGAAAAAATAAATTTACCTTTAAATATATGAACCTTTAAAAATGATGAAGATGCAAAAATTATCTGATCAATATATAAAGATAAAATCAATTCTTTTATTAGTGATAAAAGGGATTTGTTAATTAACTTTTAATAAGGAGGGAGTTTTATTAAAAGTAAAAAGAATACAATGATGGGTATTAGTAAAAAAACATTTTATTAAAGTAGATTAATTTAAATAACAGTCTAGAACTTTTAAAATAATAATACAAGTTATTGTTTATATATTTTTCTTAAGTTTGGGAGCAATTTGTTGAGGACTTGTTATAAATAGATGAGCAACAATTTATGAAATAGGAGTAGATCAAAAAATTTATGCAACAGCACTAGGATTAGTTTCAGTTACTGCATTTTCTCCCGATGTATGATTTTGACAATTCCATTCCTTCTTATTAGATAAATATAAAGTTGAAACTGAAATATCAGGTATTTACAATTATCAAATAGTTTATCAGTATTCAATGATTTTAATAGTGATTGGGCGAGTTATAGGAATTGTTGCAGGTTTAGTTCTTATGTACACGTTAAGAAAAGAGAAAAATAAAAAAAGAGATTGTCAAATCATAGAGTGAATATATTTTTGAAAATTATTTAATATTGCTTTTTACTTTATAATAATTTTATAAAGGAAGTTTTATGAAATTAGCTGATCAATTTAAAATCATATCTAAAATAAAAAACTCTAGTAATTTAGATGTTAGAAGTTTATCTGAAATTTATTTACTTGAAATTATAAATAAACTTTTAGAGAATAAAAAATCACTAAAGTTTGATGAACTGAATAAAATGGATAATAAAAAACCAGGGGTTTATCTTTTATATTCGATAGTGAATAATAAATTAAGATTTTGCTATATTGGTGAATCTGTAAATGTTAAAGAGAGATTTAAACAGCACATAAAAGGATATGCTAATAAAAAAAACAAAATGTATTCAATTATGAACAAAAGAGTAGAAGAGATTAAAGATATCAATTTTGTTTTTTTAGATGAGATTGAAGATCAAAATGATAGATTAAAAAGAGAGACATACTATATATATACAACTAAGTCTAAACACTTTTCTTTAAATACAAAATTGGTAAATAGAAAATTGAGATGTCCAAATGGACATGGTTTAGTTAAAGGATCTCTTTCATATGATAAAAATAAAGATCATATTCATTTAATCGTTTATGGAATATGTAAAAATAAAACTTGTAAAATCAAGTTTAAAATAAACTAATGAAAAAAAATGATATTATAATCTTATAAAATAAAGGAGAATTAATATGATAACAAACAACGCAAAACAATTTACATTAACTTTAAAAGCTGTAAGTTCAAAAGATAAAGTTAATGAATTAGTTTTAAAAGAAAATGGAGCAGTATCATTAATAAGTGAAGATAAAATAATTTACTATTATGTTGAAGAAAATTCTTGTCTTAAAGATTTATGAAATTCTTTAGAGTCATTTATTAAATCAAATAAATATGATTTAAATGTAGATGTTGATTCATTTATTTCTAAGTTTGAAAAAGCTGAAGAAGCATTTCAAACAGTTGTAGAAGCAATAGCTTTTGCATCACACAAAGATTTAGACTATAAAGAAAAATCAACAGAACCAAAATCAATTAATTTTGTTTTTGATAAAAAATATAATTCAATTTATGAAGTATCATTAATAAAAATAGAATATATGGATTTTGCAAGAGACTTACAAGATTTACCACCAAATATTGGTACATCAGTTGAAATTGCAAATAGATTGGCTGCAAAAGCAAAAGAACTAAGTGATATTAAAGTTACTGTATATGACAAAAAACAAATCGAACAAATGGGTATGGGATTATTACTATCAGTTAATGCAGGAAGTAATGTTGAAGCTAGAGTAGTTGTAATGGAATATAACTCAGATCCATCTCAAAAAAGAACTGCTTTAGTAGGAAAAGGAATTACTTTCGATACTGGAGGATATAATTTAAAACCATCTAACTTTATTGAAAATATGAAATTCGATATGTCAGGAGCTGCAATTGTTTCTTCAACAGTTATGGCGCTTGCAAAAGCAAAAGTAAAAACTAATGTAGTGTCAATTGGATTATTAACAGATAACAGAATTGGTGGAAAAGCAACTTTAACAGAATCAGTTATTAAATCAATGAACGGTAAAACTGTAGAAATTACAAACACAGATGCAGAAGGAAGATTAGTTTTAGCTGATGGTATTACTTATGCTGTAAGAAATGCAAAAGCTGATAGAGCAATTACTGTTGCAACTTTAACAGGAGCAATTGATGTTGCTTTAGGAAAATGATTCACAGGAACATTCTCAACAAGTGATTCATTCTATGGAGAATTTGATAAAGCAGCTATTAAAGCACAAGAAGCAGTATGAAGAATGCCAGTTCTTAAAGATCACCTAAAAGCAATGCAATGTTCTAAAGTAGCTGACTTAGCTAACTCAGAACCAGGAAGACAAGCAGGTTCTTCAACAGCTGCAGCATTCTTAGATTCATTTGCTGAAGGAAAAGACTTTATTCATTTAGATATTGCATCAACTGCAGATATCAACAAACGTGGTAGAGCACCTATGCTAAGAACTATGTTTGAATTATTAAATAAATAATTATAAAAAAAGAAAAAAATCAGTGATTTATAAATCACTGATTTTTTTATTATAGTTTTAATTAAAATGTTTGTTGATAATCCATTTTATTTTTAAAAACTTTTAAATCGTCTAAAGATACTTTCTCTTTTGAAAAAATACCGATAATGTTTTGAGAAAAGAACATATTTTGCTCCATTAAAGAATTGTTTGCCATTATTTTTTTTCAATTGTTATTGTTGAAAATATTGTAAAGATATAAGGCATTATCCATATCTTTTACAACAATAGAGTGGAAATAAAATGAATCTACAGTTCTTAAGAAATTTTTATACTTAATTGGAATATTTCTTTGATCACCATCTGGTGTTTTTTTGACTATAAATTCAGTGGTACTATTTCTGTTAAAGGAATTTACATTTAGATTTGAAATATTAATTCCACCACTCTCTTCAATTGAAGTTAAATCAAGAATACTTTCTTTTTTAAATAAAGTAAATGAATAGTTATCATCTAAAAATTTATAGATGATAGATTCTAAAACATGTGTTGAAGGGGAGCTATTTGTATTAACTTCTGGACTATCTATAATTAAACTTTTTGCATTTGTATTAATTAATGCAGGAGTTGCTAAAATAGGAGCTAGTGTAAAGTACATGTGTCTAAACTGAACTCTATTAATATCAAAGAACTTTTGTTTGATTGAATCTAATGAAAAAGAAGTATAGTCAACAGGATTTTGATCAAAGTATCAGTTTTTTAATCTATCAGATTTAATTCAAGTTATCATACCTTTTTTCTCTAAAGTGAAATCATCTCCAAATCCACTTTTAAGATCTGCTATTAGTTCTATCATATTTTTTTGAGCAATTGGTGTGAAAAGTCTTCTAAATTCAATTTCATTACTTCTATTTTGAACATTAAAGTAACTTTCAAATTCAGTATTATTCATCAAGTTAAAACTACTATTTTCCTTAATTGAATCAATAGCTTTTTTCTCTAAAAGTTCTTTATTTTTATTTATAAACTCCTCTAATTCCTTTAAATTTAAGGAATTTAAATTTTGTGGTTTTCTTGTATAACTTAAATTAGGAATTAAATCAGACATGAAAAGTACTACTTTTTCAGTTTTAAAAACAGGAATTTGTTTTACAATTTCAGCTCTTAAAACTTTATCATCAATTGAATAGCTAATATCACCATTATCTTCTATAATGTTTCTCTTATATTGAAAATTTTTTTGACCGCTATAAGTTATATCCTCCATTATAAAAAAACTTCTTTCTCAAATTAGAAATGGATTTTTTGCTATTTCTCCACTTATTAAACTTTTTGTTGAATAAGTTTTATTTTTTAAAGGTAAGTTATATCTGCTGATCAAATACTGCATTTTATTACTAGTTAAGTTATTATCAAATTTTATAAAATCAATAGTTTTTGAAAAAAGTTTTAAAGGAATTCCTCATTCAAATAAATCATTTAATTTTTTCATTTGTTGTCATGCAACTTCTATATTTTCTTCTGCTCTAGCTTTTAATTTATCTATTTCTTTTCAAAATTTTTTATATTTTATAAAAAAATACTTTAAATAAAAGAACGAGTAAATTGCATAAATTCCCATTATTAAAATTCTTAGATAAAGAGCTTTTCCATATAAACTTATATTGGCAATAAAAAGTGATAAATTAATAAATATACTTAATACTACTGTAGTTGTTATTATAGTAAAAACTATAAAAAAAATGAATAAAAAGCCTTTTCATCTTTTCATTAATTGATATCTATCATTTGCTTTTGCTATTTTTTTACGATCGCTTTTTATAGACTTCATTAATTTTTCATTTGCTTCTTTATCAACTCCTGAAAGTTTTACTAGTTTATCAAATTCTTCTTCTAAAGTATCTTCAAACTTCTTCTTTAGAGTTGTTTCATATTCTTTTAATGGTTCATAGATCATAATTTTATTTCCTTTATAATTTAAATACTCAATTTTTTTAATATTTCACATTTCAAAATTTAGAAGTAATAAAAAATTTTTTATAGATAATTTATTTGATAAAAAACTATAAGTTTTTATTATATTAGTCTTATCAAATTAAAGGTTTTTAGCATAACTAAAAACCTCTCTCTATATTATTATTAAAACAACTTTTATTAGTTCATTTTTATTATAAAATAAAAAAATAAAATTATAGACCTTATTTTTTATTTTCTTTATAAAGACAAACTTTATTTTATATAATAACTCTATGAAAAGAAAAAACGCTGATAATAAATATAAATGAAATTTTTCCCATTTATATGAAAACACACAACAATGAAACGATGAAATTAAAAAGGCCAAAGAATTATGTCAAGATATTCATAATTTAAAAGGTACTTTAAATATTAAGGAGAATTTTTTAAAATATTTAAATTTAGAAAAGGAAAAAGATTTACTAATAACTAAAATAAATCAATATGCTCATTTAATTGATATTGATCAAACAAATAATGAAAATCAAGAATTGAGTTCAATTTTAGATAACTTTTATCAAGAATCCAAAGTTAAATCTGCTTTTTTATTAAATGAGTTAAAAGAGATAGGTGAAGAAAAAATATCTATATGATTAAGCGAAAGTAACTTACAAAATTATAATTATTATTTTAGAACTTTTTTTAAATCTTCAAAGTATATTCTTGATGATAGACAAGAAGAGTTAATGAGCAAATTAGAAAGAAGCAGAAATGCAGTTGGAAATTTATATGATTCTCTTGCTTATGCAGATAGAGAGTCAAATAAAATAATTTGACAAAATAAAGAAGAAGAATTAACCTCTTCTCTTTATAAAGAAATTATGGAAAATTCAGATCCTAAAATGGATCAAGAAAAACGAAAAGAAGCTCAAAAGTTATATTTTGAAAACTTTATTTCTAGAAAACATAGTTTTGCAAAAATATATGAGGCAATTATTCAAGAACAATATGAAAGCAAAAACGTAAGAAATTACAAATCAATACTGGAAATGAATTTATTTGATGATCAAGTTAGTGAAAGTATTTATTTAAAGTTAATTGAATTTGGAAAGGAAACTATTGAATCATTTAGAAAATATAATAGATTAATTAAGAAGGTTTATGATTTAAAAGAATTTAACTCTTCAGATAGATTATTAAAAATTACTAAGGACTATAATAAAAAATTTAGTGTTGAACAAGGACAAGAAATTGTAAAAAATTCTTTAGAAGTTTTAGGAAAAGAATATATTGATAAATTACAAATAGCTTTTAAAGATAATCTAATAGATTATTATGAAGATGATAATAAATCTGATGGAGCATATTCATCTGGGGGAAATGGTGTTGAACCAATAATATTAATGAATTGAGATGATACACTAGGTTCAGTAAGTACATTAGCACATGAAATAGGTCATTCAGTGCACACTTTATTTTCAGATGAATATCAAGTTTATCCATTAAATAATTATCCAATTATATTAGCAGAAGTAGCATCAACATTTAATGAGCATTTGTTATTTGATTATTTATATTCAAATACAAACGATTTAGAAGAGAAAAAATACTTATTACAGCAAAGAATATTTGATTTAATTTCAACTTTTTATAGACAAATACAATTTGCAGATTTTGAATATAGTGCACATAAATTAATTGAAGAAGATGAACCAATTACTACAGAAACATTAAAAGACTTATTTGTTCAAAAACAAAAAGAGTTTGGATATGATGAATTTGCAGATAAGGATGAGTCAAATTATTCATGACCTTATATTTCTCATTTCTTTCAATCTCCATTTTATGTTTACAAATATGCAATAGATTTAGTTGCAAGTTTTAAACTTTACAATGATTTTAAAAATGGATATAAAGAAAATATAATAAATTTCTTAAAAATGGGAGGCTCAAAAGAACCCTTAGAAATTTTAAAAGATGTAGGTGTAGATTTTTTAGATAAAAATACTTATCTGCCTTTAATTGAAGAAATAGATAATCTGATAGACGAATTAGAAAAACTAGTAAAATAAAAAACTGGCTTAAGCCAGTTTTTTAAACTTCTAATCCTTTTAACAATTTTTCTAAGTACTCTCCAACTCCACCTTCATTATTAGTTAAATTTGTAATACCTGCTGCAATATTTTTTAACTCTTGACTTCCATTTTTCATAGCTACTCCATAACCAACTTTTTGAACCATTTCATAGTCATTCATTTGGTCTCCAAAAGCAATAACATCTCTAATATCTTTATTGTAATATTGAGCTAATATATCAGTTACAAATCCCTTATTTACTATTTTATTTGTTAAAGTAATCATTAGTTTTGAAGACTTTGTTAAATTTCCATAAACATTTCCAGATTGAATTTTAATTGTATGTTTAAATTTTTCTAAAACTCTTAAAACTTCATCTCTATTATCTTCTGTATCAATAAACAAAACTAAGTTAGTTGCTGAACCTTCTCAGCTTTTATATGGATCTGTTATTTTGTATTCATCATCATCAACGTCATCTAAGTGAAAAAAGTTTTCTACAAATTCGTCTTTCTCTCTCACCATTGCTTTATTGTATGATTCTACTAATATATTTGAAATAGAACTTTTAATTTTTTCGTGATTCATAATTTCACTTACAATTTCTTCACTTATTGGAAACACAATTCTTTTAAATTTCTTTGATATTGGATCGTGAATATGAGCTCCATCAAAATTAGTTAAAAGAGTAGTTAAACCCAATTCATTGTAAAATCTGATACTTGCTCTATGTGGACGACCTGTTATTATACAAACTTCATGTCCTTCTTTTCTTGCATTTATTAATGCTTTTTTTGTAATTGGATGAATTTCTTCTCCATTAGACATTAAAGTAGTTCCATCTAAATCTATTAAAATTAGTCTTTTTTTAGATAAATGTTGTAGTTGCATATATATTCAACTCCTTTAATTAAGATTATATATTTTTTATAATAAAAATTTTTGAAAATTTTTTTCATACTTTAAAAAAATTTTGGAGAAAACAGAGAAAAGTTCTAAAATATATATGTATAGGAAGGTAGTGTAGAATGTTTATTTATAAAACTTCTTGTGTTGATCCTGCTTTTAATTTGGCAACAGAAGAATACTTTGTAAGAGTAAAAAAATATAACGAACCAATTCTTTTTTTATGGCAAAATGACAATACTATTGTTGTTGGAAGAAATCAAAATGCTGCTTGAGAAATTAATCTTCAAAATGCGCAAAAAGATATGGTAAATATTGTTAGAAGAAATAGTGGTGGGGGAACTGTATTTCACGATTTGGGAAATATGAATTTTAGCATAATTTATACAGATGTTGATAACAAAGCTGTTTCATTATTTGCATCAATGTTAGAGCCAGTTATTAAAACTTTAAATAATTTAGGTGTTCCCGCAAAATTTTCTGGAAGAAATGATATTGAATTAAATGGCAAAAAAATATCTGGAAATGCAATGTGAAAATATGAGGATAGGTTTTTGCAACATGGAACAATATTGTTTAATGCAAATCTTGATAAGTTAACAAATTATTTAACTGTTGATAGAGCAAAGATTCTTTCAAAAAATATTAAATCTATTGCAGCTAGAGTTACAAATATAAACTCTGAAATAGAAAATAAAATTGATATAGAACAATTTATGAATCAGTTAATTGAAACATATAAAGATTTACAAGAAATTAAAACAATAGAGTTATCTCAAGAAGAATTAGAAGAAATTAAAACTCTTAGTGAGAATAAATTCAAAAATCCAGATTGAAATTTTGCAAAAAATGCAGATTTTGATTATAGAAACAAACAAAGATTAGAAGGAAAGGGTTCTGTAGAAGTTCTTTTAAAAATTGAAAAAGCAGTTATTAAAGAAGCTAAATTCTATGGAGATTTTTTAGGATTTAAAGGAACAGAACCACTTGAAAAAAGTCTAATCAATGCAAAGTATGAGACATTCGAATTACAGAAAATCTTAGACAATTCAGATATTAAAGGTATGTTTGGAGAAACATTTACAACTCAAGACATTCTTAACTTATTAATTCAATAGGAGGTATAAAATGAAATTTATAGGAAAATTTGATCCATTAAAAGACGAAATCGTTCAAATTATGGATAAAGATGGCAAAATATTAAATGAAAAATTAATGCCAAAAATGACTGACAAAGAAATGATAGAAGCTTACAAATTAATGAATCTTTCAAGAAGACAAGATGATTTTCAAAATAAAGCACAAAGACAAGGAAGACTATTGTCATTTCTTTCATCAACAGGACAAGAAGCATCAGAAATTGGATATACTTTACCAATGATAAAAGGAAAAGATTGATTTGCTTCAGGTTATAGAAACAATGCAGCATGATTAAATGTTGGAATGCCAATGAGAAACATTATGCTTTATTGAATGGGAAATGAGTATGGAGGTAAATCACCTGAAGGTGTAAATTCACTTCCACCAAATATTATTATTGGTTCTCAATTTTCACAAGCAACAGGAATTGCATTTGCAGAAAAATATAGAGGTACTGGTGGAGTTGCTTTAACTACTACTGGTGATGGAGGAATGAGTGAAGGAGAAACTTACGAAGCTATGAACTTTGCAAAAATTCACGAACTGCCAGTTATATTTATTTGTGAAAATAATAAATGAGCTATATCAACACCTTATAAAAAATCTACAAAAGCAATAAATATTGCTGTAAAAGGTATTGCATCAGGAATTCCTTCAGTTAAAGTTGATGGAAATGATCTATTGGCAGTATATGCTGTTGCATCAGAGGCAGTTGAATATGCAAGAAGTGGAAATGGACCTGTATTTATTGAATGTGATACTTATAGATTAGGAGCTCACTCTTCTTCAGATAATCCAGATATATACAGACCAAAACCTGAATTTGAAGAAGCACTTACTAAAGATCCTTTAATTAGAATGAAAAAATTCTTAATTGCAAAAGGTATATGAGATGATAAAAAACAAGAAAAATTAGATAAAGAACAAGATGAATTTATTAGAACAGAATTTGATTGAGCAGAAGCAAATAAATCATATGATTTAGAAGATGTCTTTAATTTTCAATATGCTCAAAAAACTCCAGATCTTGAAAAACAATATAATGAAGCAAAAGAATTCTTTGCTAAATATCCAGAAGTTGCAAAAGGAGGACACCATTAATGAAAGTTTTAAATAACGTTAAAGCCGTTTCAGAAGCACTTGAAGTTGCAATGGAAAAATGAGACGATGTTGTGGTTTATGGAGAAGATGCAGGTTATGAAGGTGGAGTTTTTAGAGCCACTGAAGGATTACAAGCTAAATTTGGAGAAAAAAGATGTTTTGACGCTCCAATCTCTGAAGCAGTATTTGCTGGAGTTGCAATAGGTATGGCTATTAATAAAATGAAACCAGTTGTGGAATTACAATTTGAAGGTTTAGGATGACCATCATTGCAAAATATTTTAGGACATATGGGTAGAATGAGAAACAGAACAAGAGGAAAATATCCTACACCAGTTGTTATAAGAATGCCAATGGGTGGGGGAATTAGAGCTCTTGAATTACACTCTGAGGCAATGGAAGCAATGTATGCACATACACCAGGGATTAAAGTTGTTTGTCCTTCAACACCATACGATACAAAAGGTTTATTATTAGCAGCAATTGAATCACCAGATCCAGTTATTGTATTTGAACCAACAAAATTATATAGAGCTTTCAAACAAGAAGTTCCTGAAGGATTCTATACAGTTGAAATAGGAAAAGCTTTTAAAATTCAAGAAGGAAATGACTTAACAGTTGTGACTTATGGAGCACAAACTGTTGATTGTCAAAAAGCTATTGATGAATTAGAATCTAAAAATCCAGATATCACAATTGAATTAATCGATTTACGTTCAATTCAACCATGAGATAAAGAAATGATTTTCGAATCAGTTAAAAAAACTGGAAGATTATTAGTTGTACATGAAGCAATTAGATCATTTTCAGTTTCATCAGAAATTATTGCATCAGTAAATGAAGAGTGTTTTGAATACTTAAAGGCTCCTTCAATGAGATGCACAGGTTATGATATTGTTATTCCTTTTGATTCAGGTGAAGCTTATCACCAACCTCATCCAAAAAAAATATTAGTTAAAATGGAAGAAATTTTAAATTATAAATTTTAAATAGTCATAGGAGAATTGAAAATATGTTTAAAGTAAAATTCGCAGACATTGGAGAAGGTTTAACAGAAGGAACAGTTACTGAAGTTTTAGTTAAAGTTGGAGATAAAGTTAAAATGGGAGACTCTTTATTTAACGTTGAAACTGACAAAGTTACTTCAGATATTTATGCACCAACAGATGGTACAGTAGCAAAAATTTTAATTTCACCAAATCAAGAAATTAAAGTTGGAGATATAGTTGTAGAAATAGATGATGGTAAAGGTGATGCTCCACAAGAAGCAAAAGCTGAACCAGTTGAAGAAAATGCATCAGTTGTTGGTGCAACACCAGTTTCTAATGAAGTTATCTCAAGAGCAGCTAGAGAGGTTGCACCAAAACAAGAGATTTCATCTCAACCAAGTATTATTGATAATAGCAATGTTGATGTTAAAGCATCACCATTAGCAAGAAAAATGGCAGCAGTTATGGGAGTGGATTTATCAAAAGTTAGTCCATCTGGACCAAATGGAAGAATATTAGTTGCAGATGTTCAATCATTTTCAGCAACACCACAACCAAGTACAGTTTCAGCACCAATTGCAAGTGCTTCAAAAGGAACTGCAATTGATTATTCAAACCCATTAATTTCAGTTCCTGAAATTAATGAACCATTAACATTTGAATCAAAACCATGAAATCCTATTAGAAAAGCAACTGTAAAAGCAATGACAACAGCTCATGAAAAAGTTGCAGGATTTACAGGATTGAGAAATCTAGATATTACTGAATTAGTAAATATTAGAAATCAATTAAAAGGTCATGCAGATTCATTAAGGGTTAAATTGACTTATTTAGCATTTATTATTAAAGCTAGTGCAAATGCTTTAAAAGATATGCCAAATTTAAATGTAAGAATTGATGAAGAAAATAAAGCAACAAAATTTGCACAACAAATTAATATTGGTATGGCATGTGATACACCAGATGGTTTAATGGTTCCTGTAATTAAAGGAGCAGATAAATTAAGTGTTTTACAAATTGCTGTAAAAATTAATGATCTTGCAACAAAAGCAAGAGCTAAAAAATTAGCACCAAGTGAAATGAGTGGAGCTACTTTTACTGTTACAAACTTTGGTGCTGTAGGTTTAGATTATGCAACACCAATTGTTAACTTCCCTGAATCAGCAATTTTAGGAGTTGGAACAATAACAAAAGCTCCTGGAGTTGTTAAAGATGAAATTGAAATTAGAGATTATATGCCATTCTCAATTACTGCAGATCATAAAGTAATTGATGGTGCTGATGCAGGAAGATTCTTAACAAGAATCGCGTATTATTTACAAAATCCTGCAATTCTATTGGTTTAGGAGAATTGATATATGTTTAAAGTAAAATTCGCAGACATCGGAGAAGGTTTAACAGAAGGAACAGTTACTGAAGTTTTAGTTAAAGTTGGGGACAAAGTTAAAATGGGAGACTCTTTATTTAACGTTGAAACTGACAAAGTTACTTCAGATATTTATGCACCAACAGATGGTACAGTAGCAAAAATTTTAATTTCACCAAATCAAGAAATTAAAGTTGGAGATATAGTTGTAGAAATAGATGATGGTAAAGGTGATGCTCCACAAGAAGCAAAAGCTGAACCAGTTGAAGAAAATGCATCAGTTGTTGGTGCAACACCAGTATCAAATGATTTACTTTCAAGAGGAAGAACAAGAGCAGTTCCTCCCAAAAAATCACCAGTAGAGACAATTGTTAATGCTGTAAATAATGTAAATATGTCAGGGCTTGTAAAAGGCAAAGGTGGAGCTTTAAGACCAGCACCAAAATTTACACCAAAAAATCCAGAAGATCATTTTGATGTTATTGTTGTGGGAGCTGGAGTTGGAGGTTATGTCTCTGCTATTAAGTGTGCTCAATTAGGTTTAAAAACTTTAATTGTAGAAAAAGGAAATTATGGGGGAGTTTGTCTAAATATTGGATGTATTCCAACTAAAACTTTATTAAAATCAGCATATTTATATGAACAAATTACAAAACGTGCAGACAAGTATGGTATTCAAGTTGATGTTAGTGGAGTAAAAGCAGATTGAAAAGCAATTCAAGCAAGAAAAGATGATGTTGTTGGAAAATTAACAACAGGTGTAAAAGGTTTATTGAAAAAAAATAAAGTTACATCAGTTGAAGGTTTTGCAAAAGCATTAGATAAAAACACAGTTGAAGTAAATAATAAAAAATATACTTGTGACAATATGATTATTGCAACAGGAAGTGTACCAAATCACTTTAATTTACCAGGAGCAAAAGAAGCTATGGAATCAGGATTCTTAATTGATTCAACAGGAGCTTTATCTCTTCCAAAAATTCCAAAAGAATTAGTAATTATTGGTGGAGGAGTTATTGGTATTGAGTTTGCTTGTGTATATAAAAGATTAGGAACAAAAGTTACTGTTCTGCAATTTTTACCAACCATTTTAGAAATGTTAGATAGTGATGTTTCAAAAGAAATGACAAAAGAGTTAATCTCTAGAGGAAACTTAGAGATTATTTATGGAGTAAACACAAAGTCATTTGGTAAAAAAGAAGTAGTTTATGAAAAAGATGGTAAAGAATATAAAATTAAAGCTGATTATTGTTTACAATCAGTGGGACGTAAAGTTGTAACAGAGGGATTTACAAATATTAATTTAGAAATGAATGAACGTGGACATATTAATGTAAATGAATACTGTGAAACAAATATTGATGGAGTATATTCAATTGGTGATGTTACAGGAAAAATGATGTTAGCACATGTTGCATCTCATCAAGGTATCATTGCTGCAAATAGAATAGCAAGAAGATTGGGAAACGAACACGCTGAAGATATATCTATGAATTTTGACAGAGTACCAAGTTGTATTTATACTTATCCAGAAGTTGCTGCTGTTGGTAAAACAGAAGATGAACTTAAAAAAGCAGGAACTGAATATCAAGTCTATAAATTTCCATTTGCTGCAATTGGTAAAGCACTTGCTGATGGAAATACAGGAGGTTTTGTTAAATTAATTTGTGAACCTAAATTCAAACAAGTTTTAGGTTGTCATATTATTTCTAATACAGCAACTGATATGATTTCAGAAATAACTACTGTTATGCAATCGGAAGCTACAATAACTGAAATAGCAAGATCAATTCACCCTCACCCTTCATTAAGTGAGGCAATTGGAGAAGCAGCTGAGGCATTAGAAACAGGAAAACCAATTAACTTTTAATTTTAAAAAACATCAGTATACTTGAATTATACTGATGTTTTTTTAATGTATAATTAATAAAACATTGGTTTTAATAAAATTAGCGAAAGGTAAGAAATATGTCAAAAACACAAATACTTATTTTAGATTTTGGAAGTCAATATACTCAATTGCTTGCAAGAAGAGTTAGACATTTAAATGTATATGCAGAAGTAATTCCTTTTGATAAAACAAAAGAAGAATTACAAAAAGAATATACAAATTTAAAAGCAATTATATTTTCAGGAGGACCAAGTAGTGTATATTTAAGTGAAGCATATACTGTTGATAAAGCATTATTTGATTTAAATGTTCCAATACTTGGTGTTTGCTATGGTATGCAACTTATAACTGAAATGTTTGAAGGAAAAGTTGAACTTGCTTCTTCACAAGAATTTGGTAAAGCACAATTATTTATAGATGATTTAAAAACTCCTCTATTTAAAAATGTAAAAAACAACTCACAAGTTTGAATGAGTCATGCAGATCATTTAACACAAATGCCAAAAGGTTTTAAACAAATAGCTCATTCAGATTCATCTGTTGCGGGAATTGCAAATGAAGAGAAAAAAATTTATGGGATTCAATTTCATGCAGAAGTAACTCATTCAGAACAAGGTATTCAAATGCTAGAAAACTTCTTATTTGATATTTCAAAATGTCAAAAAGATTGAGAAATGAAAGAATTTATTAAAGAAAAAATTGCAGAAATTAAAGAAATAGTTGGTGAAGAACAAGTCATTCTTGGATTATCAGGGGGAGTTGACTCTTCTGTAGCTGCTGTTTTAATTTCAAAAGCAATTGGAAAACAATTAACATGTATTTTAGTTGATACAGGTTTGTTAAGAAAAAATGAAGCACAAAAAGTTATGGACTTGTACAATAAAGAATTTGATATGAATATTAAATTGATTGATGCAGGAGAAACTTTCTATAATGCTTTAAAAGGAGAAACAGATCCTGAAAATAAGAGAAAAATTATAGGACGCAAATTTATTGAGGTATTCAGTGATCAAGCAAGAGAAATGCAAGGGGCTAAATTTTTAGCACAAGGTACTATCTATCCTGATGTTATTGAATCTTCAAGTCATGGTCATGTTTCAAAAACAATTAAATCACATCACAATGTTGGAGGCTTACCAGAAGATTTAAAATTTGAATTACTAGAGCCATTAAGAACATTATTCAAAGATGAAGTTAGAGCTGTAGGAAAAGAATTAGGTATTCCTGATTTAATGATTAATCGTCATCCATTTCCTGGCCCTGGTCTTGGAGTAAGAGTTATTGGAGAAGTAACAAAAGAAAAATGTGATATTTTAAGAGAAGCTGATGATATTTTCATAAATAATTTAATTGAAGCTAATTTATATAATGAAGTTTCACAAGCATTTGTTACATTACTTCCTGTAAAAACAGTTGGAGTAATGGGAGACAATAGAACTTATGATTATGTAGTTGCTTTAAGATCTGTAAATACAATTGATTTTATGACAGCTTCAAGTAGTCATTTACCTTGAGAATTTTTAGATAAAACTGTCAATGAAATTATTAATAAAGTTGATGGTGTTAACAGAGTGGTTTATGATATTACTTCAAAACCTCCAGGTACAATTGAATGAGAATAGGAGTTTTAAAAGATGAGTAGAAATGATTTAAATGGAAAAATAATTAATGAGGGAATCACTTTTGATGATGTTTTATTAGTTCCTGGATACTCTGAAGTTTTACCAAGCGAAGTTAAATTAAAAACAAAATTAACTAAAAATATTGAACTTAATATTCCTTTAATAAGTGCTGCTATGGATACTGTAACAGAAGCAAGATTGGCAATTGAAATGGCAAGAGCTGGAGGTATTGGAGTTATCCATAAAAATTTAACTATTGAAGAACAAGTATTAGAAGTTCAAAAAGTTAAAAGAAATGAATCAGGATTTATAACTGATCCAATTACAATTTCAAAAGATACAACAGTTGAAGAAGCAAATAAAATAATGGGAACTTATAAAATCTCTGGTTTACCTGTAGTTGATGATAATCAAAAATTAATAGGAATTGTTACAAACAGAGACTTAAAATATTTTGAAGATTTCCATGCACAAGTTGATTTAGTTATGACTAAAAAAAATTTAATAACAGGAAATCCTTCAACTACATTAGAACAAGCTAAAGCAATTTTATTAAAGAACAGAATTGAAAAATTACCAATTGTTGATAAAAACAATATTTTAGTAGGTTTAATAACTACAAAAGACATTGATAAAGCAATTGATCATCCAAATGCATGCAAAGATTTAAAAGGAAGATTAAGAGTTGGAGCAGCAGTGGGAGTTGGATCTGATTCTATTGAAAGAGTTGATGCTTTAGTTAAAGCGCAAGTAGATGTTATTGTTATTGATTCAGCTCATGGACATAGTAAAGGTATACTTGAAGTTATTAAAAAAATTAGAGCTAAATATAAAAATCTTGATATTATTGCTGGAAATATTTGTACTGCTGAAGGAGCAAAAGCACTTTATGAAGCAGGAGCAAATGCAGTTAAAGTTGGAGTTGGTCCAGGAAGTATTTGTACAACAAGAGTTGTTGCAGGAGTTGGTGTTCCTCAAATTACAGCAATTAGTGAAGTATTTAACTGAGCACAAGATAAAGATTTAACTATTATAGCTGATGGGGGAATTAAATATTCTGGAGATATTGTAAAAGCACTTGCAGGTGGAGCACACAGTGTCATGATGGGAAGTATTTTTGCAGGTACAGAAGAATCTCCTGGAGAAGAGATTATTGCCAATGGTAAAAAATATAAAACTTATGTTGGTATGGGATCACTTGCAGCAATGAAAAGAGGAAGCAGTGATAGATACTTTCAAAAAGGTGCGAAAAAATTAGTTCCAGAAGGAATCGAAGCAAGAGTTCCTTTTAAAGGAAAAATAAAAGATGTTATTTTTCAATTAATGGGTGGTTTGAAAAGTGGTATGGGTTATACTGGAAGTGAAACTATTGAACATCTTCGTTTAAACACAAAATTTGTAAAAATAACAAATGCTAGTTTAAAAGAAAGTCATCCTCATGATGTTGAACTGACAAAAGAAGCACCAAATTACAATAAATAAAAAGGGTTCGATATGAACCTTTTACTTTCTAAACAAAATTTGAAAAGAGAATTAAATTATGGAAAAAATTAAATTAGATAATATAGCAACTAATGCTTGAAGTAATGCATTACTTTGTCAATGTGGAGATGAAAAAGATAAATTTGATATTCACAGACTTTGCATAGTTTGTTTAAAACATATGGATTATAATAAACATTACTCAAAAGTTGATGACTCTAGTGCATGAAATATTAAATTCTACAATAATGAAAATTATAATGAGGTTGAATTTAGTGGTATAACAATGGCAGTACATAAAGATTGCTTTATAAAATAATTAAAAGTTCTTATATGCTAAAATTATTTTGTTATTTATAAGGAGACAATATAATGAAAAAACTTTCTGCAAATGAAATTAGAAAAATGTGATTAGATTTTTTCAAATCTAAGGATCATTATTTTTTAGAACCTGTAAGTTTAGTTCCTGTTGAAGATCCAAGTTTATTGTGAATTAACTCAGGAGTGGCTACATTAAAACCTTATTTTGATGGGAGAATGAATCCTCCTTCACCAAGATTAACTAATTCACAAAAATCAATTAGAACAAATGATATTGAAAATGTTGGAGTTACAGCTCGTCATCAAACTATGTTTGAAATGCTAGGAAATTTTTCAATTGGTGATTACTTTAAGAAAGAAGCAATTGAGTTTGCTTGAGAGCTTTTAACATCTCCAAAATGATTTGCTATTAATCCTGAACTTTTATACATAACTGTTTTTAATGAAGACAAAGAAGCCTATGATGTTTGAACAAGAACTATAGGTATTAAAGAAGATCATATTTTCAAAGGTTCTAGAGATACAAACTTTTGAGATGTAGGACAAGGGCCTTGCGGACCAAATACTGAAATTTTCTTTGATCGTGGTGAAAAATGAGACACAGAAAAAATAGGTTCTAGACTTTTAAAAGATGATATTGAAAATGATCGCTACATTGAGATTTGAAATATAGTTTTTTCACAATTTAATAATGACGGAAATAATAATTATATTGAATTGCCAAGAAAGAATATAGATACTGGTGCTGGATTTGAAAGACTAGTTTCAATATTTCAAGATGCTCCTACAAACTTTGAAACAGATATATTTTTTCCAACTATAAAAGAAGTAGAAAAGATATGTAACTCAAAATTTAAATACTCTATTGAAAATTATTATAATGAAAATAAAGAACAAACTAAAATTAATACAGCTTTTAAAGTTATTGCAGATCATGTAAGAGCTGTAGTCTTTGCAATAAGTGATGGAGTATTTCCTGGGAATAAAGATAGAGGATATATTATTAGAAGACTTATAAGAAGAAGCTCAGTGTATGGAAGAAAACTTGGAATTCAAGATGCTTTTTTATACAAATTAGTTGATAAAGTTATTGAAGCAATGCAAGAATTTTATCCTTATTTAATTGAAAAAGCACAATCAGTTAAAGAAATAATTAAACAAGAAGAGTTAAGATTTTTGAAAACACTTTCAAAAGGTTATGAGCATTTAGAAAATATAGTTAAAAATGAAAATAAAGTAAGTGCCAAAAATGCTTTATTATTATTTGAATCTTTTGGTTTTCCAATTGAATTAACTTCAGAAATAGCAAGTGAATCAAATGTAGAAGTTGATTTAAAGGGCTATGAAGCTCTATTAGAACAAACAAAAGAGTTAGCTAGAAATTCTAGAAAGAATGATAAGGCATGAAATAAACAATCTGCTATTTTAACTGGATTAAATGTTGAAAGTGAATTTGTAGGTTATGAATTAGAAGAATGTGAATCTACTATTAACTTTATTTTTGAAGATGAAAAATCTCTTGAAATTGCAAAAGATAAAGTAGTTTTTGTTACTTTAACAAAAACACCCTTTTATGCAGAAAAAGGTGGACAAGCAGCAGATAATGGTTATTTAATCGATGAACAAGAAAATCGTCATTTAGTACTTGATGTTCAATCAGGGCCAAATGGTCAACATATTCACAAAGTTCAAGTCAATGGAACTTTAAAAGTTGGGGATTTAATTAAAGCTGAAATTAATAGTGAAAAACGTTTTTATACTATGAAAAATCATTCAGGAACTCATATATTACAAGCAGGTATTCAAGAAGTCTTAGGAAAAGAAGCATTGCAAAGCGGTAGTTATAATGATGAAAATGGATTAAGAATTGATATTTCTTACAATAGATTACCAACTCAAGAAGAAATAGATAAGATTCACTTAGCTATAAACAGAGAAATAAAAAACTGTATACCAAGAGAAATCATTTACTGTTCATTACAAGAAGCAATTGAAAAACATAATGCTTTAGCATTATTTACAGAAAAATATGGTGGAACAGTTAGAATAATTAAATTTGGAAAATTTTCATGTGAACTTTGTGGAGGAACTCATGTTGAAAATACCAAAGATATTGAAGACTTATTAATTACTAATGTGGAATCAAAAGGTAGTGGAGTTTTTAGATATCACGCAGTAACAAGTCATAAAGAAGTTGCAAATTATTTAAATGAACAATTCAGAAAACAAAAATCTGAAATATCTTCATTAATTGATAAGTTCAATAATTTTAAATTAAAAGTTAAAAATCAAGAAATTGAACAAGAAATAAATGCAATTACTTCTATGCAAGTAACTAAACCTAATTTGATTTTAATAAAACAAAAAGTAAATGATCTAAAAAATACATTTAAACTTTATCAAAAGGAAGTAGAAGATTTGCTAATTGAAGAGAATTTAGCAAAATATTCAAATATTGAACCAACTAAAAAAGAAAATATAAATTTAATTGATATTGAAATAAATGATCTTGAAATGAAAGAATTAAAAGTTCTTTCAGATAAAATGCAAAATAAATATGATAATTTAATTATTAAATTTGCAAATACAAAAGATAAAGTATTTATAGTATCAGTAAGTGAAAGTATTTCAAATGATAACAAAGCAATAGATCTATTTAAAAATAATGGCAAATATGAAGTTAAAGGTGGAGGAAATAATACCTTTGCTCAAGGAAAAATAGTTTAATTAAATACATTTCTTTTTATATTTATTATAAAAATAAGTGTATTTTTTTATTTTTTTGAAATATAATAATTATCAAGAGGGTATTTATGAAAATAATTAGGGGTAAAAAAAATTTAATACCTTATTTATTACTATTTTTTTTTAGCGTTCCCAGATCAAAATTTTTTTCATAATAAAATTGCCACTACTTCAATTTGCTTTATAATCAATGCAATTCTTATTTTTATAACTCTTTATTATATAAGTGAATTTATTTTTGAATTTTTAAAGTATACAGAAAAATATAAATTTGAAATATCAAGAAAAAATCTCTTAAATTTGAATATTTTAAATACTAATTACAAATTCTACAGTAAGATGATTATCATATTAATATTTTTTGCTTTTTCAATTTTATTAACAATTAGATCATTTTCAATAACAGATTCAGTAACAAATGATATAAATTGATGAAATAATTATAAAGTTTATAAATATTTGAATATGCATAATGTCAGTTTATTTATGTATGTTTTCATTCTTCTTGTAAATATTTTCTTAATATATAATGTTTCTTATATTGGTATTTGTTTGTTTATATTTTTTATTTTAGATGTTGTTTCAAATTCAAATAAAGAATTTATAAATAAAATTTATAAAAATTCTATAAAGTTGAAAAATCTTATAAAAGCTCTTTTTGGAGATATTCAAATTAAAAATTCTCAAGAAACAAGTAAAGATAAAAGTTGAGATTCAACTATTAGACAAATTTGTACATATGAATCAGAGGAATTAAAAATAAATAAAAAGGGAAAAACTCCCCCAAGTTTAAAATTTTAAATGACATTAATAAACTAAATTATTTTAAATATAAAATAAATATCTATAAATTTTTAAAAATAAGGGGAAAAAATAATGAAAAAATTAATAAATTCGTTAGCAGTTATTACATTGTTAGGATCATCAACTGCTACAGTTATGTCATGTAAAGTTCCTGTGAAACCAGATCCAGAAACAAATGGTTTAACAGATATTCAAAAAGAAATGCTTCAAGGAGCAGAATTTATATCAAGATTAATTGTTGGGGGAAGACATGAAAATTTAAATTACAATATTAACGAAATATTGTCAATTTTCTTAACACCTTCAACAACTGCTATGAATATGCCAACTTCATATAAATATGATGGAAAAAGTATAAATATGGCATCAGATATTAATAAATATAAAAACTATTTGGCTCCATCTTTAAATTACTTTAATGGAGACAATTATGCAGGAATGTTTGCAAGTTATATTATGGGAATGTATGATGATGATTTCTATCAAACTATGATAAATAGTGATAATAAGGCATATTATTTCAATGATACATTTTCTACAACTGGTAACCAAGGATATAACAAAAAAGATGGAAAAAATGCAATGGGATATGCAGCAGGTTTAGGAAGTGATATTAATTTATCTGATAATCAAGATAGAAGAAATCTTGCTTGAGCTATTCAAGATACAGGAGCACTTTCAAATTACTTATTAAATATGAAATTTGATGGTGCAAATCCAACAGATACCAATGGTTCATCAGGACCAGCTTCTTCTGCAGGAGAGAAAGTTGGTACAAATGGTTCAGGATATGCTTGATATAATTCTATATTAATGAACGATGGTGCTAAAAAAAGCACTGATTATAGTGTAAAAGATGGATGACTTGGTTCAAAGGGACAAGAACTAAGTAAAAATAAATTGAAAGATAAAAATTATTCAAAGGCGAATTCAGATAACCAATCTCAAATTGGAAATATTAAATTTAACTCAACTGGGGGATTAATAACAAAAGTTGCAGGAGAACAAAATATTAAAGGATTTATAAGTTTATTTGGATCAATGTTTGAAAATATTTCACCTACAAAAAATGGTGCTTTAATATTTGCAGAATTTATGAATGTTTTATTTCCTATGGTAAGGTCAGGAAATATTAGTATAGGTGACTCTAACAATATTATGCAATCTGTTGGTATTTCATTGACAAGCAATATTTGAAAGGGAATAAAAAATCCTAGCACTTCAGATAGGTTAGATGAATCTACTAAAGAAAAAATAAATAATTTAGATGAAGCTCCAAGTTATTCATTTTTAGGACTTAGCAGTCCTATAGTAAGTGATCTTTATAAAAGTAAGGATAAAGACAAAATTAATCCAGGAACAAATGCAGCAAATATAGTTGATATTATAGATAGTATTGTAAACTCATATGAACAAAGTACTGATAAGAACGCTTTTATAACAGAAATGTTTTGTACTTCTAAAAAGGGATTTTATGATGCTTATAGTTCTATGATGACTTATATTGGAGAAGAAAATTGAAAAAACTCTATGTATGGAAAAAATAATGCTGGAGGAATTAAACTTCTTAAGTTAGTTCAAAGTTTTTATAAAATGATAACTGAAGAAAATGTTAGAAATACTTTGGATCAAATAATTGAAGATTTTAAAGATGAAAAAACTTTTAGAGATTTAACTATTTCTAAGAAAAATGAATTATTAAAAGATATAGGTTGATCTGAAAAAGGTTATGAAGAGGGTTCAATTGGGGCAAGAATTTTTAGTGCTATGACAGATTCAAAAACTGTAGGACAATCTGACTTAGCTAACTTTTTTGCAAGTTTCAAAGATTATGTAGCTAATGCTATGAAAGAAGTTCATGAACCAGTATTACAATATTTAGTAGATGAAAAATATTGAGATGTAAATGATGTAAAAATTACTTCAACAAGTAATACACAAGCTGGAGCTAAAATGGAATTCAATCTGAAATATAATGGTATTGGAGATGTTACTTCAAATGCAAGTAAACAAACAAAACAAGTAGAAGTAAATGAGAAGTTCAATCCTTATCAAACAATAGTGGAAAATCAAAAAGATAAGTGAAAAGATGGATTGGAATCAAAATTAGATCAAGAAAAAATAGCTAATTCAGGAAAAATTCTTGGACTTGAGCAAGGAGTTATTAAAGAAGATGAACTAGCAGCATATGATGGTAAAGGAAATTATCAAGACTATAACAATGTTAAAAATTCATATAAAATAGTTTGAGAAAATATTTCTAAAAATACTGAATCACCTTACTGAATTATTACTTCAATTAAATGCTTTAATGAAAGTGGAGAAGAATTCTATAATATATATTAATAAATGCTTTTATTTAAAAATGGTTTAAGAAAACTACTAAAAGATTATGTTCAATTTGGAATTTATTTAGTACTTATAACAATTGCTGTTATATTTACTTCTTCTTTTGGTATTGTCACTTCAAATTTAATAAGAACAGATAATGAAATAAATAGAAATTTTGAAAAGTTTGATTACTCATTTAGATATACGTCGACTTCGTATAAATCTAATGATACTCAAACTTTTACTCCCTGATTTGCATTTAATACTAATTTAATAAAGGATGAAAATAATATTAGTTTACCTCAATTAACATTTGGACAACAAGATAGTATTTTTCAATCCTATAAATTTATTGATAAACAAGAAGCTGGTTGCTTAGATTCAGTTAATGGTTGTTATAAATCATCAATTTTTAAATTTGGAAGCAAAGAACATCTAAATTTTCATTTTGGAGATGTAGAATCTAATTATGGTTTTGACAATACAGCAAATAGAAAAAGAATAATTCCAACACCAGAAGAGGCAATTACAAATTACTCTGATGAAGATAAAATTGACACTGTTGCAAAAGGTGCGTTTGGTGATTTTTATAAAATAAATTTTAAATCACAATATTTTAAGAAATCTTTAATAGGTCAAATTTATGAAAAGTATGATTATTTTCAATCTAATTCTTTAACTTCTGAAGCTAAAGAAAGTGCTTTAAATATTTTTGATTACATGTTTTATTTAAATAATTCTTGATTAACTTATCAAATTAAACTTGATCTAATAAATCTATACAATACGGGAGGTCAACAAGCTATTGATGATTATCTTAAAAAAGGTATAGGTAATTTAGATAAAAATGGAAAATATTCATTTCTAAACCATGAAGTTGAAAATGAAAATTGAAATGATGATACTCAATCATTTAATATGATTAAAAATAATGCAAGTTTTTTAATGAAAGAATTTGACACTTATAATTTATTTAAAACAAGTCTGGATGCTGATGGTTATTTAGTTGCTAACAGACAAATTACTCAAGGTGATTGATTCAGTAAATATATGAATCTACTAGGAGATTTAACAAACTTCAAAATTAGAACAACAAGTGAAGCAGTTAAATGAGACTCTAATGGTAATAAATATCGATATATTTCGGCTTTCTATAATGAACAAGAAATAGGAACAGATAAATACAAAGTTCATTTTTACAATGAAGATTTATTTTATTTTTATAAAAGAACTAATGATGTTGATTCTTTAACAGCAAATTCATTTATTGTTTCTAGTGGATATGCTAAATATAATAATATGATTTTAGGAAATTCTTATAAAATATTTAATGATTTTCAACAATCTCTTAAAATGGATGGAATTGGTGTAGATTCACTAAATGTTTATCCTACAATTTATGAAGAAGATCTTTTAACTAATCAACAAAATGAAGCAATATTTTATATAAATAATAGTCTTTTTAATCAGCAATTTAACAGAAATTCAAAAACAATTCCAGATGAAAAATCTTATCAAGATGTAAGTAGAACATATCTAACTTATACTAATAAAAATAAGACACAAATGAATTCAGATATTGATAAATTTAAAACTTATTTTGCAGACAATATATTAAATTTAGAACAAGTTCAAGAAAATATTACAAATAATGTTTTCAACAATGATCTTTCAAGAGCTAAGATTCAAAAGTATGATGAAACAACTTTATTAAATATGAGAAGTAGTCTATTTTCTGGTGTGGTTTTTGGGTTTTTAGCACTAGCTATTATATTTTGTTTAGTTTTTGCAATATCTTTAGCGTTTGTTGTTTACAATATTTTTAAAAAAGTTTTAGTCTCTCAAAGAACTCAAATAGGTAATTTAAAGTCATTGGGATTTTCGAACTTTAAAATAATATTTAACTATATACTTTATATGGCTTTTCCTGTCATAATTCTTGTACCAATAGGTTGAACAATAAGTTTATTTTTACAAGGATCCTTAATGGGAGTTTTTGAAAGATATTTCAATATTTCAGCAGCCTTTTCAATTGATTGAAAATTATTATTTGTTGAATGAATCTCATTTATATCAATTGTTTCTTTAATGGTGTTTATTTTGGCTTATACTACAGTTAAACAATCTCCATTAAAACTACTTTCTCCAAGTAGAAGTAACAAACCTAATATCTTTTTACTAAGAAATTTAAATAAAATTAAAATTAAAAGCTTTACTTCAAAATTAAGATTAGTAATTATTTCTTCTTCTATAAAAGATATCTTTATATTTTTCTCTATATTGTTATTTTCAAGTGCTGTAATAACTCTTACATCTATTGCACCCAAAACAATGAAAAATATGACAAAAGAATATTATAAAAATATTAAATATAATAATGACTTTAATTATTCAGGAGTTGTTGAAAATAATCCTTTATCAAGATATTCTTTTTATCAAATGGATGAAGAAAATAAATCAAAAAGCAATTTAGAAGCTTCACTATTTAATATATGAATTAAAGATGAAACAGAACATAAAAATTTATTAGATGCTTCCAAATGAAAAGGTAATGCAAAAGATTTTACAGATAATTTTGAAAATATATTAGTTAATAATCTTCTTACTTTTAAAAGTGGATTAATCTCTGTTGGTGTAATGAACAACCTTGTAAAGTTGGAAAAAGAAATAGTAGGACAAAATAAAACTGTTAAAAATAATCTTGATGATTTTTCATGTAAAGTATTACCAGAATTATTTGGACAAGCAGCTATTAATGATAACAAAGCAAACTATCAAGATTGTATAAAATCTATTTCAAATAATATACTTCCTTCGAGTGTAAAAGAACTTTGAGATACTAACGAAAATGAGTTTTTAAACTTCTCATTTAATTTTTCAAGCATATCAGTAGATAAAAATTTAGATCAAATGTATACAACATTTAATTCATCTATACAAAATAGTGCAGAAACACAAGTTAAAATTTATGGTATTGATTTAAACTCAAACTTAAATAATTTGGTTTTAAAAAATAAAGAGTTAATTAAGTATGATGAAAATTTAAATTATGTTCCGGTTTTAATTAATAAAAAAGATATCTTGGAAGGTCTAAAAGTTGGTGATGAGTTTAATATAAAAACATCAAAAAATTTATTAGCAACACTTGATTCTAATAGTAATTTAAATGAAATAAAAAACAGTGATTGAACTTATAAAAATCAGGATTTATATACAATGGATTTAAATAGATTTACTTATTATTTAGATGAAAATAAATTTTATTATCAAGATTCTCAAGACAATTATAAACCATATGAAAATATGGCAGATATTGAATTAAAACTTAAGAAAGACTTAATTAATGAGGAATTATTTAATAAAGTAAATCAAGAATATAAAGAATATTCAAATAACGAAAATGTTTATAAAGAAAGTGGAGATTATTATATTGTTAAACCATTTGATATATATCATTATGAAGAAAATATTGGACGTATTCCTTTTCTAACTCAAACTCTTTTAAACGGAACAAATAGTTGATTCAATATTGCGTTAAAAGAGGGACTATTAGCTAATAAATTAATTGATACAACTAGTTATCAAAAACTTAAAGCTGTAGGTGTAGAAGAATTATATGATGGAAATAAAATTTATATGGACCAATTATATGCAAATAAACTAATGGAAGTAAATAATAATTTTAATGCAAGAAAAATGTTTAATGATGGAACTTCAATAAATATTTGAAGTAATGCAAAAATGAGTTCTAATACTCAAAATGCAGATCAATTACAAAGAATATTGTTTACAACATTTAATTCAAATAACGCTACAGATGGATTGGCAAAATATATGAATCAGTCAATTGGAAATACAGATTATATTCATATGAAAAAAGAGGCTATGAATAATCTAATAATGTCAGTAATTTCAATATCATTGATATTTGTTTCTTTATCTTTAATAACAGCTATCATAATTATTTATTTAATTACAGATATGTTTGTTGGTAAGTATAAGAGATTTATGAGTTATATGAGAATTCAAGGATATTCAATGAAAGAAATAAACTCTATTATTATGTGAATATTCTTACCTCTAACAATAATTTCAGTTCTATTAGGTATAACAATAATATCATTGTTAATAACTAATTTATTGCCACACGTGTTATTGTCAATTGATATAGCAGTTCCAATAATATTTAGTTGATCAATCATGCCAGTTATTTTTATAGCTGGAATGTCTATATTCTTATTTGGATATATTATAGTTATGTTATCTATTAAACGTGTTAGATTAGCATCGCTAATAGGGAATGAATAAAAGAACTTTTAAAAATTAAAAAGTTTTTTTATTTTTTAATTAAAAGAATTTTCAGTTCTTTTTTTTTTTTTTTTATTTATAATGACTATAAAGTGGTGACTTATGAAAAAGTGTGGGGAGTACATTAACTTAGTATTATTATTTATATTATTTTTTTTTACATTCTTAATACAAAGTTATTTAGAAAATAGAGTTACGGTATTAGTTATTTCCTTTATTGTAAATATCTCAGTTTTTTTATTCTCCTTTTATTTTATTTCTATAAATATCTCAAAATGCTTAAAACATATTCAGAAATGCAATTTTGAAATTTCAAAAAGAAATCTTTTAAATATTAATCTTTTAAATATTAACTCTAATTTTTGTTTAATAATTACTCTAATTTTTGTGTTCTTTGGTATGTCCTTTTTAAACACTTATATTTTTCTTGAAAAAATAATTGCTATTACAGTTAAAAATGATGGATGATGAAATTATAATATAAATAAATATTTAAATATTAATGTCATATTTTTTCTTCTAATTGCTTTATTTAATTTATTTCTAATATATTCAATTTGCTATGCTTCTGTATTGATATTTTTTTATTCAATAATAAAAACTGTTATAAGTTCAAATAAACAATTCATTGATACTATTTATAAAAAATCAGTAAAGTTAAATCAAATTATAAAGCTAATTTTTGAAAAAATTAAAATAACTAACAGTAAAACCTATTCAATTCAAAAAAGCTGAAAGGAAACTATAATTTTAATTAATAATATTGAATCAAAACAACTTAGAAAAAATAAAAAAGGAATTGTGCCTCCTGATTTTTTTGCTTTTTAAAATTTGAAAATAATAAAAGAAAATTAGAAAAGAGCAAAAATAAATGAGAAAGAGCAATTTTTTCTTGTTGGTTAAACAAGGATTAAAAGGTGTATTTAGATATAAAACACAATTTATATTAATAGTTATATTAGGTTTTTTTGCATCTCTTATATTAAGTATTAGTAACTCAATAAGTGACAGAATTAGATATGAATATAATAAAACTATGCAAAAAACAAGTAAATTTGATTATTATGATGAAAAAGCATTAGAAACATCAAATGCTACTGGAAGTCAAATGATGGTTCCAATAATGGATTTTATATCTGATGAATATTTAGTATATAAAGGTGAATCTGTTGGATACAATGTAAATATTGCAAAACAAAATGAAAAAGAAACTTTTATTACAAAAGCATTTGAAAGCAATGATTTTAAATTATCTTTTAACAAATTAATAGATAATCATAATTATTCACAAAGCTGATTCAATTATAAATGAAATGAATGAGATCAAAGTCCATACTATAATGCATATGGTTTAGATTCAAAGAAAAATAATGTGAGAGAAACAAACTATTGATATCAATTTGATAAAGATGATGCTAAGGGAACTAATAGAAACTTTTCTCCATTAGATGTTTATACAAATGAAAATAACTTTATAGCTAAACAATTGGGCGAATTTAGTAAGTCAACAATAAAAATATTAAAAACTGAGTTAATAAAAGATGTAGAAGAGCAAAATGGTATAAAAAAACAAAACTCCCTTTTTGGGTTGCTTTTTAAAAATGAATTGCTCTCAGCAAAAGATATTATAATAAATGATAATTTTGACTATTCACAAGAAAGTGAATTCATTAGAGAAGTAAATACTTATATGGATTTTGCTTTTTTATCTTTAGTAATACAAATTAATAAAATGATTCATGATTATGTTGAATATCATATGCAAGAAGCCATCAAAGAAAATATTGATTTGCCTCAAAAAGAAAAAGTATTAAATACTTTTAAAATATCAAGTAAGTTAGGAATAGAAGATACTAGTTCAAATAAAGAAGTATTATATTCATGATTAATTTCTAAAGATTTTAATAACTCTTCAAGAAATCTAAAACAAGAAGATAATATTTATTTAAGTGGAGCTAAAGGACAATTAGCTCATGTTGATTTAAATGGAAATGTAAAAGATAAAGCTGATGGATTAAAGTTAATTGATAATGGTGATTTTATTGAAAATAAATTAAAAGATAAAAGAGGATTTATTAAAAAAGATAATTACAATTTACAAAATGCTGATATAGCTTCATCATATTTTATAAGACAGAAATTAATTGGTTTGGTAAGTGATGCACAAGTTTATTCAAGAACAGAAATGATTTATTCAGATAATGCATCTGAAAAACATTATAGAATGATTGTAATGGATCAATGAATTGATGATAATGTAACCATTTATGATGGTAGAAAACCTAAAACTAAAAATGAGATATTGTTAAATTCTCAATATGCTCATTCAAATAAAATTCAAATAGGTTCAAATATAAAAGTTGGAGCTGCAAATTTAATAGTTTCAGGTTTTGCAGCTGATCCTTATACTAATTTTCCTATTGCTGATTTAACAATACCTTTTCCAAATAATAAAAAAGGAGCAATAATATATATAAATAAAGATATTATAGATCTTATTCTTCCTTCAAATGAGGCGAAAGTTACAACATCAAATGTTTATAGATTTTTGACATTTAAAGATAAAGATAAGAAATCACAAAATCTTAATTTATTTAAATCATTGAATTATAATTATGTTAATTTTTTAAAAGCAGACAACGAAAATATTTCAAAAGTAACTCCTAGTTATATTGATTATAATTACTCTTTTAAAAACTATAAAAATAGTGTATTTTCATATAACTGAGAGTTAACTCCAATAGCTTTAAAAACTTTTTCTACAATTTCATACATAGTTTGTGCCATTATTTTATCAATTTGTTTGGCAACAACACTAATTGCTATAAGAAAAACAATAAAATTCAATGCTTCAGAAATTGGGATTTTAAAAGCTTTAGGAGCAAGAAATTCACAAATTGCTTTTTCATATATTTCATATGGGCTGATTCTATTAATATTTGTTGTTCCTTTATCTTGATTTATGGGAACTTTAATTCAAGAATTATTTTCTAGGTTATTTATATCTTATACTGGTGGCTCTTACAATCGTATTTACTTTAATGGCTGATCATTGGGAGTTTCAATATTATTGTTTGGAGTTCTTACTATTTTGGTTTCATATATAACTGCAATAGTTCTTATTAATAAACCTGTTCTTGAAATTATAAATAAAAAAGAGAGTGTTAAAAGAATCCAATGAGTTGATAACTTAAAACTAAAATTAACAAAAAATACAAAATTCACAACTAAATTTAGTATAGAACTTGCAATTAGTGGTATGAAACCAACACTAGTTTCAACAATAACTATATTAATTTCTTCTCTTTTAATAACAACATCCATGTCAATTCCTGGAATGGTTAATAAAGCTGTAACTTCATATTATAAAAATGTTAAATATTCTAATAAAATGGAGAACTTTGAACCTATTGGTAATTCTCCTTTATCCAAAACAAC
Organism: Spiroplasma floricola 23-6; assembly: GCF_002813555.1. Classification (NCBI taxonomy): domain Bacteria; kingdom Bacillati; phylum Mycoplasmatota; class Mollicutes; order Entomoplasmatales; family Spiroplasmataceae; genus Spiroplasma; species Spiroplasma floricola. Next base: position 1,184,830 of record NZ_CP025057.1, on the reverse strand, counting down.
TTTATCTGCTTGAAATGGTGTAGATTATTATGAGTCATATTTAAGAAATGTAAAAGGAAACTATGGGACAGTAGATTATTTAAGTGATTCAGTTACAGAAGTTACTGGAAATACAGATTATTCTTTAATTCCAAAATTCATGTATACTAAAGATTCAAATGGAAATTTATCTGCTAATTGAAGTACAGAGATGCTTGCCAGTGACTCACTGTTAAATTTAGTTGGGTATATTTTTGGAAATAACTTACCTCAAACTTTAGGAAGAGCTATAAATATAGCAGATATGCAAAGAATTATTGAATGAATGGCTCATAGTGAAGGTGATGAACATTTAAGTGTTGAAGATAGAATAAAGAAAATAGATAATTTAACAGCTACTCTTTCAGAAGGATTGCCTCCAATTCTAAAAGCAATTTTCCCATCAGAGATTAACAATAATGAAGATAGTACTTGAAAAAACCAAATTACATCTGCTATTTTAAGTCAATCGCCAAGTTATGTAAAAAGTTATTTAAATAAAAGTGAAAATAGATATAATCAATATACTTTTGGGTGAACTTTCACGAACTATATCCCAGGAGATGATGATTTTTATACAACTACTAATTTTATTTCTAATGATAAACAAATGTCTCTAACAGGAGTTCAAGAAAATCAAAAAGCCTATAAGCTAAAAGATAACTCTAAAAAAATGTATATTGATCAAGATTCTTTATTGAAAAGTGAAAAAATTATTAAGGGAATAGATACAAATAAAAATCAAACAATTGAAACAGCAAATGGATTTACACTTTATTCAAATGGAACATTAAATATACCAGTTACTATGAATGAACAAGCAAAATTTTCGTTAAATAAATCAAAAAGTAATTCAATTGAACTTGATGATTTTGTTTCCAAAAGGTTAGTAATGTCAAAAGATAATACAAACATTCCAAATAGTGCTTGAATTTATGATGACAATGATTGAGCTTCACAAAGAGAAGAGAACAAAAAAACTTATTCAGCACAGAATTTTTTAGACCCTTCTACATTAGATACTTCAAAATTTACATTTGCAAGATCATTTATATATGATAAGGAACAAGGTTTAAATAATAATGAAGATTCATATGCCTTTGACAGAACAGCAAGAACTAAATCAATTGCAGAAAATGCAATGGCTTTTGCTAATTTATATTATGATGAAAATGGAGTATTAAAATCAGAGATAAGACCATATTATACTTTTGATAATTTATTTTTAATTATTCCCAAAGAATATAAAGATAGTATGGCAGCTTTAAATGCTGGAGCTCAAAATCATAAATGATTTGATGATTTAAACAATACTAATAAAATTCCTCAAAAAACAATTGATGATTGAAATAGAGCTAGTGTTGGTAAAAATTATTCAGCCAATGATTTTATGTGAATAAGACCTTATTCATGAACTTATGATTCAACATATGAGGGTCAAGGAGAGGTTGGAACAGAAATAGCAAATGTTTTAAGATATTATAATTCATTCTATAGACAGAATTTTCTAGAATCAAAACCAGGAATAGTTGATAAAGATATAAAAATGCAATGATCAACTAATATAAACTTAGTTCCTGTTTCAACAGTAGATGTTTATGGAAGTAATGTAATACTTACAGATCAAAAATTAGCAAATCTACTTCATGGTTATTCAACAAGTTCTTATATGCCATACAATTATGTTTATGAAAAACAACAAAAATCTTCTTATAAGCTATTAAATGGTGAAGAGATAAAAACTTATGAATGAAACAAACCAAAAGATTTAGTGCAAAGAGATTTAAAAGAACAAATTTGAGGAGAAGGAGAACAGAAAAACTATGAACCTTCTAGTTGATTTACAGGAATTATGTCTCAATCAAAAGAGCCCTATTTTTTAACAAGTCAGGCCTCATTTTCTAAAACTATTAGAGTTGGTGAGTATACTTTAAATGGAGGAAGCCAATATTATGATGGTTTAGAAATGAAAAGTGTAGAGTTTTTAACAGAGCAAAAAGCTTTAATTAATCAAATTGCAGGTTTAATTTTAACAATAGGAATATCTTTTATTGTAGTAATCATCATAACTGCAACTTTATCAATGATAATAATTACTGATTTATATGTAAATCAATATAAAAAATTTATGCTTGTTATGAAATCTCTAGGTTATTCAAATTGAAAAGTAATTAAATACTCATTTGGTACTTTATCAATACTAGCAGCAATAGCAATGGTTTTGGGAATATGTGGAAGTGCTGCAATTGTACTGTCAGCTGGATTTTATATTCGAAAAAATGTAGGATCCATTCCTTTGGGATTAAGTTGATGAGCATTACTAATATCGTCAATACTGTTAATAACAAGTTATGTGACTTCAATTCTAATTACTACTTGAAAAATTAGAAAAGAATCACCAGTATCTTTAATGAAATAAAGAAAATCAGCTTATTTAAGTTGATTTTTACTTTATTTTTTAATAAATAAAGAATTCACATTTATTTATTATTTTTTTAAATAATCTATTGCTTTCCTAACATTGTTGTGTGATAATTGAAAAGCATGTATATTTTGTGTTCATTAAGACAACACACTGAAAAGGGTTGTCAATGTTGAAGGAGGACCAAATGGCTCAACAAAAAATTAAAATTAAATTAAAAGGTTACGACCATGCCATTGTTGACCAATCAATTGCTAAAATTATTGAAGCAGCTGAATCAACAGGAGCTAAAGTTCGTGGACCTATTCCATTACCAACAGAAAAACAAATTATTACAATATTAAGAGCTACTCACAAATACAAAGATAGTAGAGAGCAGTTCGAAATGAGAACACATAAAAGAATACTTGAAATAGTTGAACCAACACCTAAAACAATGGATTCATTAACAAGAGTTCAATTGCCAACAGGTGTTAATATCGAAATTAAATTATAGTAAACAATCAAGATATACATGAATAGTCATAAAAAAAATACAGGAGGAAATATCATGAAAGGAATCTTAGGACGTAAGTTAGAGATGACTCAGATTTTTAGTGAAAACGGTAAATTAATTCCAGTTACTGTTATTTTTGTAGAACAAAATACAGTTTTACAAGTAAAATCAGTTGAAAAAGATGGATACCAAGCACTAAAATTGGGAACTGTTACAAAAAGAGCTAACTTATTAAATAAACCTGATATGGGTCAATTTAAAAAAGTTAACTCAGAACCTAAGCGCTTCGTAAAAGAAATCAGAGATATGGAAGGATACGAAACTGGTGCAATTATAAATGCAGCCGACGTATTCAACGCTGGTGAATTTGTGGACGTTACAGGTATATCAAAAGGTAAAGGATTTGCAGGAGCAATTAAAAGACATAATTACTCAAGAGGGCCAATGGGTCATGGTTCAGGATACCACAGAGGTATTGGATCAATGGGTGCAATTATTAATAGAATTTTTAAATCTAAAAAAATGGCAGGTCACATGGGACATGAACAAGTGACAATTCAAAATTTAGAAGTAGTGAAAATCGATGCTGAAAGAAATTTAGTTTTAGTTAAAGGATCAGTTCCTGGTCCAAGAAAAGGCTTTGTTGTAATTAAACAAAACGTTAAAGGTAGAAAAGCACAAGAAGCTGTTTCATTGTTATCAAGAAACACTGCTACTAAAGCACCAGTTGAACAAACTGCTGCTCCAGTAGTAGAAGAAGCAGCTCCTGTAGCTGAATAATTAGGAGGATACAATTTAACATGAAAGCAAAAGTTTTAGATGTTAAGGGAACATCTCTTAAAGAAATTACATTAAACGATAAAGTTTGAGGTATTGAACCTCATCAACAAGCTATATTTGATACAGTTGTTTCTCAACAAGCTGCATTAAGACAAGGAACAAGAAAAACAAAAACTAGAGCTGAAGTACGTGGTGGAGGTAGAAAACCTTGAAGACAAAAAGGAACAGGACGTGCTCGTCAAGGTTCTATTAGAGCTCCACAATGAAGAGGTGGGGGAGTAACTTTTGGTCCTACACCAAATATTAACTACAAAAAAGCTGTTAATAAAAAAGTTAGACAATTAGCAATTAGAAGTGCTTTAAGTATTAAAGCAAAAGAAGCAAATTTAGTAATATTGGATAAATTTGCATTCTCAAAACCTTCAACAAAAGAAATGTTAAGTGTAATGAAAAATATTAAAGCTGAAGATCAAAAAACATTAATAGTAACTAAAGAACATGAAGAATTAGTTGTTAAATCAGCTGGAAATATTCCAGGAGTTAAAACTTTAGATTTTCAAAAAATGAATATCTTTGATTTATTAAATGCAACTAAATTAATTGTTACTGAAGAAACTGTAAACAAAATCGAGGAGGTGTATGCATAATGCATTTAACACAAGTTATTAAAAAACCTTTGTTAACTGAAAAGACTTACTTAGGTCAACAAAATGGTGCGTACACATTTATTGTTGATAAAAAAGCAAATAAATCATTAATTAAAAAAACATTCGAAGAAATCTTTCAAGTTAAAGTTAAAGATGTAAGAACTATGAACTATGATGGAAAAGATAAAAGAATGGGTAAATTTGTTGGTAAAACAGCAAGTTTCAAAAAAGCCATCATTGTACTAAAAGATGGAGAAAAATTAGATATCTTATCAGACTTATAAAATTAATTTATAAGGAAAGAAAAGAGATTAGGCGAAAACAGGAGGATATATTATGCCAATCAAAAAATATAAGCCTACGACTAATGGTCGCAGAAACATGACTAGCTTAGATTATAGTATCCTTACAACTTCAAAGCCTGAAAGTTCATTAGTTTCTAAACTAAATGAAAAGGCTGGAAGAAATAATCATGGTCAAATAACAACTCGCCATAAAGGTGGAGGACATAAAAGAAAATATCGTATCATTGATTTTAAACGTAATAAATTAGATATTGCTGGAAAAATCGCAACTATTGAATATGATCCAAATAGAAACTCATTTATTTGTTTAGTTAATTATATTGATGGTGAAAAAAGATACATCTTATTTGCAAAAGGAATGCAAGTGGGTCAAGAAATTATTGCAGGTGAACATGCCGATATTAAAGTAGGTAATGCTGCACCATTAAAAAATATTCCTGAAGGAACATTAATTCACAATGTTGAATTAAGACCAGGAAAAGGTGGACAAATAGCACGTAGTGCTGGAAGTTCAGTACAAATTTTAGGTAAAGATGAAGATGGAAAATACATCACTTTACGTTTAGGTTCAGGAGAAGTTAGAAAAGTACTTGCTGAGTGTTATGCAACAATTGGTGAAGTAGGAAATGAAGAATATAACTTAGTAAACTGAGGAAAAGCTGGAAGAAACCGTTGAAGAGGAATTAGACCAACAGTTCGTGGGTCAGTTATGAACCCAATCGATCACCCTCACGGAGGGGGAGAAGGTCGTGCTCCAATTGGGCGTAAAGCGCCATTAACACCATGAGGTAAAAAAGCTCTTGGAGTTAAAACACGTGATAAAAAGAAAGCTTCTACTAAATTAATAGTAAGAAGAAGAAATGACAACAAATAGGAGGAAATGAATAAATGTCTAGATCATTAAAAAAGGGACCTTTTGCAGATGACTACTTAATTAAAAAAGTAGAAGCATTAGGTGACAAAAAAGAAACAATTAAAACTTGATCACGTCGTTCAACAATATTTCCAAATTTTGTTGGTCACACATTTGGAGTTTACAACGGAAAAGAATTTATCCCAGTTTATGTTACAGAAGATATGGTAGGTCACAAATTAGGAGAATTTTCACCAACACGTAAGTTTGGTGGACACGGTGATGATAAGAAAAAGAAAAAATAATCATTAGGAAATAGGAGTTTCAAAATATGGAAGCAAAAGCAAAATTAACAATGATTAGAATATCACCTAGAAAAGTTAGACTAGTAGCTGACTCTATCAGAAGTAAGAAAATATCAGAAGCTGTAGCAATTCTTCAAAATCAAGACAAAAGATCTTCAGAACCAGTATTAAAATTATTAAACTCAGCTGTAGCAAATGCTGTTAACAACAATGGTATGGAAGCTGATCAATTATTTGTTAAAACAATCTTCGTTAACGAAGGACCAACATTAAAACGTTTTAGACCAAGAGCTCATGGTAGAGCATATGAAATTTTGAAAAGAACTAGCCACATTACAATAGTGGTTAGCGACGAAAGATAGAAGGGAATTATAGAGTTATGGGACAAAAAGTATCTCCAAATGTTTTACGTATAGGTATTATCAGAGGTTGAGAAAATCGTTGATATGCTGAAAAAGGTGAATATGTTAAGTGATTACATCAAGATATCAAAATTAGAAAAGCTGTTGAAAAACAATTAAAAAATGCAGCAGTTTCAAAAATTGAAATCGAAAGAACTAAAAAAGAAATCACTCTAGTAATTCGTTCTGCTCGTCCAGCTATCGTTCTTGGACAAGAAGGTAAAAATGTTGAAAATATCGTTTTAACAGTTAGAAAAACAATTAAAGACAGAAAAGCTGATGTAAAAGTTAAAGTAATAGAAATTAAAAATCCAGATGTTGATGCAAAATTAGTTGCAACATTTATTGGAGAACAAATTACAAATCGTGCATCATTTAGAACTGTACAAAAATTAGCAATTAGAAAAGCTTTAAAAGCAGGAGCTAAAGGAATTAAAACTTCAGTTTCTGGAAGACTTGGTGGAGTTGAAATGGCTCGTACTGAAGGTTACTTAGAAGGTTCAGTACCATTGTCAACTTTAAGAAGTGATATCGATTATGCCTTATATGAAGCAAGAACTACATATGGGCAAATAGGGGTTAAAGTTTGAATTAATCACGGGGAAATTTTAGGAAAAAACAATCAAAACAATTCAAAAGTAATTGAAGATAAAAAAATTCAACAAAAAACACCAAGGGAGGTTAAATAGTTATGTTAATGCCCAAAAGAGTTAAGTTCCGTCGTCCTCACAGAGTGAGTTATGAAGGAAAAGCAAAAGGTGGAAAATTCATCGCATTTGGTGAATATGGATTAATGTCATTAGATGGTGCTTGAATTACTTCAAGACAAATTGAAGCAGCACGTATTGCTATGACACGTTATATGAAACGTTTTGGAAAAGTTTGAATTAGAATATTTCCCCATATGGCAAAAACTAAAAAGCCATTAGAAGTACGTATGGGTTCAGGAAAAGGATCTCCTGAAGAATGAGTAGCAGTAGTTAAAACTGGCCAATTTATGTTTGAAATTGGTGGAGTTTCAGAAGAAGTTGCTCGTGAAGCCTTACGTTTAGCAATGCACAAATTACCAGTACGTTGCAAAATCGTTAAGAGAGGTGATGAATAATGTCTAAATCAGTTGACTTCATGATGGAATTAAGAACAAAATCAATTGAAGATTTAATAAAATTAGGTGAAGATCGCCGTGCCGAATTATTCGCACTTAAGTTTCAAGTAGCAGTAGGTAGTTTAGAACAAACTCATAGAATTCCTGCTCTAAAAAAAGATATTGCAAGAATTGAAATGTTATTAGGTGAAAGAAAAAGAACTGGTGAAAATATTAATCAGACTATTAAAGCTAACTATTCACAAGCAGTTGAAAATGCTGAAAAAGCTGGTAAAGAAGTTCGTAAAAAACACAAAGAAATGATTGAAAAACTTCAACAAGAACAATTTGGTTCACAAAATGATGTTTCAGAAGATGCTATTATGGCAGCAATGGAAAATGCAGTAAATGAATCAAAAATTGAAGAAGAAACAGTAAAAAAAGTTGAACCTAAAAAAGAGGCTGCACCAAAAGTTGAGGTAAAGAAAGCTGAAGTTAAAAAGGCAGCTGCATCAAAACCTGAGGTAAAGAAAGCGGAACCTAAAAAAGAGGCTGCACCAAAAGTTGAGGTAAAGAAAGCTGAACCTAAAAAAGAGGCTACACCAAAAGTTGAGGTAAAGAAAGCTGAACCTAAAAAGGTAGCAGCTACAACAAAAGTTGAATCTAAAGTAAAAAAACCTGAAATAAAAGAAACTGTTATTAAACCAATTAAAACTGGTGAAGCAGTACCAACAGGAAAAGGTAAAAAATCACTTCAAGGATTTGAAATGAAACCTATGAAAGTTGGAGTTGCTAAAGGTGAAGGTATTGAAGGTATTGATTTAAAACTTTCAGGTAAGCCAAAAGATGCAAAAACATATACTTTTGGATCTAATGCTCAAGAAGCAAAAAAACAAATTGAAGAAGCAAATAAAAAGGCAGCAGAAAAAAAATTACTTAAAAAAGCAACAACAAAAGGAGCTAAATAACTATGGAAAGAAATTTAAGAAAAACTTACACAGGTAGAGTTGTTTCAGATAAAATGGACAAAACCATAACTGTTTTAGTTGAAACATATAAAAACCACCCTATTTACAAAAAAAGAGTTAAGTATTCAAAAAAATATAAAGCACATGATGAAAACTCACAAGCTCAAATGGGAGATAGAGTTGAAATTATGGAAACTCGTCCAATGAGTAAAACTAAAAACTTTAGACTTGTTAAAGTTATTGAGAAAGCAATTATTTAATTTAGAGGTATAGTAGAATGATACAAAATGAATCAAGATTAAAAGTTGCAGATAATTCAGGAGCTAAAGAAATATTGGTTATTCGTAATTTAGGTGGAAGTGTTAGAAAATTTACAAATATAGGAGATATTGTTGTTGCAACTGTTAAATCAGCAGCACCTGGTGGAGCTGTTAAAAAAGGTCAAGTAATTAAAGCTGTTATTGTTAGAACTGTTAGAGGTTTAAGAAGAGCTGATGGAACATACATCAAATTTTCAGAAAATGCTGCAGTAATTATTAAAGATGATAAATCACCAAGAGGTACTCGTATCTTTGGTCCAATTGCACGTGAAGTAAAGGATGCAGGTTTTGCAAAAATTGCATCCTTAGCTCCAGAAGTGTTATAGAAGGAGAACTTTTATGAATAAATCAAAAATCTTAAGAGGAGATGTAGTAAAAGTAATCGCCGGAACACATAAAGGAAAAATTGGACCAGTAGTTAAATTATCAAAAGATAAAAAAAGAGTATATGTAGAAGGAATAGTTGCAATCAAACATGCAAAACCTTCACAAACAGATCAAGAAGGTGGAATTAGAGAAATTCCTGCATCAATTGATGCTTCAAACGTTTCACTTGTTGATCCAAAAGTAAAAAATAGTGCTACAAAAGTTGGATACAAAATTGCAGATGGAAAAAAAGTTAGAATTGCTAAAAAATCTGGAACAGAAGTTAAATAGGAAAGGGATAAGTTAATATGGCAACAAAAGCAAATGTTAATAGATTAGAAAAACAATATAAAGAAAAAATCATCCCAGAATTATTTAAAGAAAAGCAATACAAATCAATCATGCAAGTTCCAAAAATCACAAAAGTAGTTATAAATATGGGAATTGGAGATGCTGTACAAGATACTAAGAAATTAGATGATGCAGTTCTTGAATTACAACAAATCACAGGTCAAAAACCTCTTGTAACTAAAGCTAAAAAATCTTTAGCGGTGTTCAAATTGCGTGAAGGTATGCCAATTGGAGCAAAAGTTACTTTAAGAGGAAAAAGAATGTATGAATTCTTAGACAAATTAATATCAGTTGCGTTACCACGTGTACGTGACTTTAGAGGGGTACCTAAAACTAGTTTTGATAAACAAGGAAACTATACAATGGGTATCAAAGAACAAATTATCTTCCCAGAAATTGATTATGATAAAGTAAAAAAAGTTCGTGGGATGGACATAACAATAGTTACAACAGCAACTAACAAGGACGAATCATTTGCATTACTAAAAAAAATAGGAATGCCTTTCGTTAAGTAATTGAGGAGAATAGGATAAAATGGCAAAAAAATCATTAAAAGTAAAACAAGCAAAAGTCCAAAAATTCAAAGTTAGAGAATACACACGTTGTGGAAATTGTGGTAGACCTCATTCAGTTTTGAGAAAATTTAATCTATGTCGTGTGTGCTTTAGAGATTTAGCATACAAAGGACAAATCCCTGGTATTAAGAAAGCTTCATGATAGTGAAAGGAAAAAGAAATTATGACAACAGATGTAATCGCAGATATGCTTACTAGAATTAGAAATGCTAACCAACGTTATCACAAAGAAGTTCTAATTCCAGGAAGCAAAGTAAAATTAGAAATAGCAAAAATTCTTAAAAAAGAAGGTTTTATCGAAGACTTCAAAGTTGCAGATGACTTTAAGAAAGACATTACTATAAGCTTAAAATACAAAGGGAAAATTAGAGTTATTAAAGGATTAAAAAGAATTTCAAAACCAGGATTAAGAGTTTATTCAAATTCTTATGACTTACCTCAAGTATTAAACGGGTTAGGTATTGCAATCGTTTCAACTTCAAATGGAATCATAACAGATAAAGAAGCTCGTCACCAAAATATTGGTGGAGAAGTTCTAGCATTTGTTTGATAATAGGGGGAATTAATATATGTCACGTATAGGAAACAGAATATTAGCAATTCCTGCTGGAGTAGAAGTTAAAGTTGAAACAAATAACGTTGTAACTATAAAAGGATCAAAAGGAGAGTTAACTCAAACTTTTAGTCCATTAATTGAAATTAAAGTTGAAGGTGCAGAACTAAAAACTTTAAGAGCAAATGAAAATAAACATACAAAACAATTGCATGGAACAACAAATTCTTTAATTGAAGGTATGCTAACAGGAGTTAGTCAAGGTTTTATTAAAGAACTTGAAATTGTTGGGGTTGGTTATAGAGCTGCACTTGCAGGAAATAAAATCAACTTATCACTTGGGTTTTCACACCCAGTGGAATATGAAGTTCCAAAAGGAATAACAGTAGAAATCCCAAAACCAACAGAAATAAAAATATCAGGAATTGATAAACAATTAGTTGGAGAAGTAGCAGCAAATATTAGAGCATATAGAAGACCTGAACCTTATAAAGGTAAGGGAGTTAAATACAAAAATGAAAAAATCATTAGAAAAGAAGGTAAAGCAGCTGGTAAGTAGGCTGTTGCTAAGGAGAAGTAATTATGAAATACACTAAAGCAGAAGCAAGAAAAAGAAGACACTATAGAGTAAGAAATAAAGTGTCAGGAACTAGTGCTAAACCAAGATTAAATGTATTTAAATCAAACACATACTTCTATGCTCAAATTATTGATGACGTTAAAGGTGTTACATTAGTATCATCATCTTCAATCAAACTGGGATTAAAAAATGGATGTAATATTGATGCAGCAAAAGCTGTAGGTAAAGATATTGCAGAAAAAGCAAAAAATAAAAAAATATCTAATGTAGTATTTGATAGAGGTGGATACTTATTCCATGGTAAAGTAAAAGCTTTTGCAGAATCTGCAAAAGAAAATGGTATGAAATTCTAAAAGGAGATTAAGGAAAAATGGCAGAAGAAACAAAAGTTGTTAAAACTGAAACTGCTCCAAAAGCAGATTCAAACAGTCAAAACAAAAAAGACACAAGACCAAATAGCAACAATAAACCTAATGGACAAAGAAGAGATCCAAAATTCAACAGAAATAGAGAAGACAACCCTTATGAAGAAAGAGTTGTTACAATTAACCGTGTTACAAAAGTTACAAAAGGTGGACGTAGATTCAGATTTGCAGCAGTTGTAGTTATTGGTGATAAAAAAGGTAGAGTTGGATTAGGAACAGGAAAAGCAAATGAAGTACCAGATGCTATTAAGAAAGCTATTAAAGAAGCAAGAAAATCTTTAATTAGAATTCCTTTAGCTGGTTCAACAGTTCCCCATGATGTAATGGGACACTATGGAGCTGGTAAAGTCATGATTAAACCTGCAAGAAAAGGTACAGGGGTTATTGCTGGTGGTCCAGTTCGTGCTGTTGTCGAATTAGCTGGAATTTCAGATATCTATACTAAATCATTGGGATCAAATACACCTATAAATATGATAAGAGCTACATTAGAAGGTTTACAACAAATGCAAACACCAGAACAAATTGCAAGATTACGTGGAACTCAAGTTGAAGTTAAAAAAGAAACTAAAGAAGCTACAACAGCTTAAGAAGGAGTAATTATTTTATGAAATTACATGAATTAAAATCTACACCAGGAAGTAAAAAAGACGCAACTCGTGTTGGTCGTGGTATGGCTTCTGGTAAAGGTAAAACATCAACTAGAGGACATAAAGGTCAAAATTCACGTTCTGGTGGAGGGGTAAGACCTGGTTTTGAAGGGGGACAAACTCCTTTATTCAGAAGATTACCTAAAATTGGTTTCACAAGTTTAAATAGAAAAGAATTTGTATTAATCAATTTAGATAAATTAGAAACATTAGGTTTAAAAGATGTAAATCACAAAACACTAATGGAGAAAAAAATCATTAAAAATGAAAAAACTTTGGTAAAAGTGCTAGGAAATGGTAAAATTACAAAGTCAATAAATGTTAAAGTTAATAAAGTATCAAAAAGCGCTGAAGAGTTAATTAAAGCAGCTGGCGGTACAGTAGAGGTGATTTAGAGTGGCTGCTAAAGTTAAAAAAACTAAAAAGGCTAAATCAACTAAATATAAAAACGAATTCGCTAAAGGTGGTTTCTTTATCAGAAACAAAGATCTTATAAAACGAATCGTTTTTACTTTAATAGTATTAATTCTAATTAGAATGGGAACATTATTAACAGTCCCAGGTATTCAAGTATCATCAAATTTTAAAGAACAAGTTGGAAATCAAGATTTCTTCCAGTTACTTTCTACTTTAGGGGGAGGATCAATTGGGCAATTCTCGATTTTAGCATTAGGAGTTTCTCCTTATATTACAGCATCTATTATAGTTCAATTACTTTCAACAGATGTTATTCCTGTTTTAACAAGATGAAGTAAATCAGGAGAAAGAGGAAGAAGAAAATTAGATAGATTAACAAAATTATTGGCTATTCCTTTTGCTTTAATGCAATCAGTTGCAACAATCTTTACACTTACAAGTCAAGGATTAATAGATGCAAAATGAGGAACAAATGCTCAAGGTACAGGTCCTGCTTGATTCTATTACATATTAATCCCAACAATAATGCTTGGTGGAACATTTTTAATGTTATGAATCTCAGATCAAATTACAATTAAGGGAATTGGTAATGGAGTTTCAATTATCATCTTTACAGGTATTGTTTCACAAATGCCTAATAACTTTACAAATACATTTAAATTCTGAGTTGAATTAAAGGGAGAACCAACAATCTTATTTGATGGATTATTAAAATTCTTAATTTATATAGTTTCATTCTTATTTGTTATATTTGTTGTTGTTGTAATGAATGAAGCTGAAAGAAAAATTCCAATCCAACAAACAGGTTCGGGATTAGTAGATACAAAAGAGCACACCCCTTATTTACCACTTAAGTTAAATAATGCGGGAGTTATTCCAGTTATCTTTGCATCAGCAATTATTTCTACTCCAATGACAGTAGCTCAAATTATTGCTGCAAGTAATCCAAGTAACGGATTTGTAGCATTTACACAAAATTATCTATCATTTGGTACATGATGAGGAATTTCAATATATGGAGTATTAACAATTCTATTTACTTTCTTGTATTCACAAGTTCAAATCAATCCAGAAAAAATTGCAGAGAACTTTAAAAAATCAGGAACCTTTATTCCTGGAATTAAACCAGGAAAAGAGACAGAGAAATTCTTAACTGGTGTAATCAATAGATTAAGTATAATGGGTTCTCTATTCCTTGCAGGTATTGCAGTTCTTCCATATGTAATTACAAAAATTACTTCATTGCCATCAAACTTGGCTATTGGAGGAACAGGATTAATTATTGTTATTTCTGTTTCAATTCAAACAGTACAGCAATTAAAAGGAAGATTAATTCAACAATCATTCTTGGACAAAAAACAAGATAAATTTAAAGAAGAAGAAACTTCATATAATTCACATATTTGATAATAAGGAGAAACAATAATTTATGAATATAATATTGCTTGGAGCTCCAGGTAGTGGAAAAGGAACTCTTTCAGAGTTCCTTTGTGAGAAAGACAACTTTACTCAATTATCTACTGGAGATTTATTTAGGGAAAACATTTCAAATAAAACAGATTTAGGAATAGAAGCTCAAAAGTATATGAATGATGGAAATTTAGTTCCTGATTCTGTTACTAATTCAATGGTTGAAAATTATTTAAAAACAAGATCATCTGAATTAATTTTTGATGGTTATCCAAGAACCGATGATCAGGCAAAATCATTAGATATTATGTTAAAAAATTTAAATAATCAAATTGATAAAGTTATTTATCTTGAAATCAATCAAGATGTTTTATTGGGAAGATTAACAGGTAGAATGATTTGCAAAATCTGTAAAAGAAGTTATCACAAAATTAACAGAAAACCATTAAAAGAGGGAATATGTGATTTTGATGGTGGACAATTAATTACAAGACCAGATGATCAAGAAAATAAAATTAAAACAAGATTAGAAGCATATCATACTCAAACAGCACCTTTAATAGAATTCTATAAAAGTAAAATTATTAAAGTAGATGCTGATAAATGTTCTCCTGAAGAACTATACAATAGAGTTAAAAAAGTATTAGGTTCTTAAGATAGATGGCAGTTACAATTAAGAATGCACAACAAATTGAGAAAATGAGATATGCTGGACAAGTACTTGGAGAAGCTTTATATAAATTAAAAAAACTTATTAAACCAGGAATAAATTGTTTAGATTTAGATAAATTTTTCATTGATTTTATTACAAGTAAAGGTTGTACAAGCAATTTTAAAGGTTATGGAGGTTTTCCTGCCCATATTTGTATTTCAATTAATGAACAATTAATTCACGGTATTCCTAAAAATAGAGTATTACAAGATGGCGATATAGTATCAATTGATGCTGGTTGTGTTTATGAAAAATATCATGCAGATTCAGCAATAACAGTAACTTGTGGTAACTCAAAAGACAAAAAGTATGATAAACTAATAGAGTTGACTGAAAAGTCACTATACTTGGCAATTGAGCATGTAAGAGCCGGTGTGCGCATCGGAACCATTTCTTCAACTGTTCAAAATTTTATTGAAGAAAATGGTTATCATTTGCCAACAGATTATTCAGGACACGGTATAGGATTAGAAATGCATGAAGATCCCTTTGTTCCTAATGTAGGAATAGAAAATACTGGAATGAGATTAGTTCCAGGAATGGCTATTTGTATTGAACCAATGGTACAAATAGGAACAGATAAAACTGTTGTTGCTGATGATGATTGAACAGTATCATCAAAAGATGGTAGCATGACTGCCCACTTTGAACATACTATTTTGGTAACTGAAGGAAACCCAGAGGTATTAACTTTATTTAAACCAAAGGAGGAAACAGAATAATGGCAAAAGAAGATTATTTAGAAGTGGATGGTACTGTTTTAGAAGTACTACCAAATGCTACTTTTAAGGTGAAATTAGAAAATGAAATAGTTATAGACGCCCACGTGTCTGGTAAAATCCGTATGAACTACATTCGCATCTTACCAGGTGACAAAGTAACTGTGGCAATTTCACCATATGACCCTACACGTGGAAGAATTACATACCGTTTTAAAAATGGTAAATAGGTAATTTCAATTAAAATAAATATAAAAAAATAAGTGCACAAAATCAGGAGGTTAGAAAAGATGAAAGTAAGATCATCTGTCAAAAAAATTTGCGACAAGTGTCGTGTAATTAGACGTAAAGGCCGTGTAATGATTATTTGTGAACAACCAAAACATAAACAACGTCAAGGTTAATTATTTAATAATTAATATTATTAAACAAAAAATTAGTTAATCTTTTAGAAAGGAAATTAATAATGGCTCGTATAAATGGGGTAGAAATACCTAATGAAAAAAGAGTAGTTATTGCTCTAACTTATATTTATGGTATTGGTTTATCAACTTCACAAAAAATCCTTGAGGCTACAAAAGTAAGCGAAGATACAAGAGTTAAAGATTTATCAGAAGATAATATCAAATCAATCTCTCAAGAAATCTCAAAAGTTAAAACTGAAGGAGATTTAAGAAGAGAAACAGCATTAAACATTAAACGTTTAATGGAAATTGGATGTTACAGAGGAATGAGACACAGAAAAGGACTTACAGTTCGTGGACAATCTACAAAGACTAACGCACGTACAAGAAAAGGTCCAAGAAAAACTGTAGCTAACAAGAAAAAATAGTTAGAGAGGTATAAACTATGGCAAATAATAGACAAAACAATAACAAGAAAAAAGTTAAAAAGAATATTGCTAAAGGTATAGCTCACATTCACTCAACATTCAATAACACAATCGTAACGGTTTCAGATGAGAAAGGTAACGTAATATCTTGATCAAGTGCTGGAGCTATGGGTTTTAAAGGAAGTAAGAAATCAACACCTTACGCTGCTCAAATGATTGCAGAAGCTGCAGGAAAAGGAGCAATGGATAATGGAGTAAAAACTATCTCAGTTGAGGTAAAAGGTCCAGGTCCAGGAAGAGATGCTGCTGTAAGAAGTTTACAAGGTATCGGATTAGAAATAACAGCAATTAAAGATACAACACCAATTCCTCATAATGGAGTGCGTCCCCCAAAACGCCCAAGAGGTTAATATAATTAATGAAACAGTTTTCAAGACCAGAATTTAATTTATTAAAAGAAGAAAAAAACAGAAATTATGGGGAATTTAAAGTAGAACCACTTGAAAGAGGATTTGGAACTACACTTGGTAATGCAATTAGAAGAACATTGCTATCATCAACACCAGGAGCAGCAGTTTATGCAATTAAAATTGCTGGAGCTGCTCATGAATTTACATCAATCAATGGAATAGTTGAAAATGTAAGTAGAATTATATTAAATTTAAAAAAATTAGCTTTAAAAATTGATACAAAAATATTTGAAGATGATGAAGTTGTTGAATTAAAAGTTAATTCAACAAGAGTAGGAGCAATCACTGCAGGAGATATTATTGTCCCTACAGGAGTTGAAATTATAAATCCAAAACTACATATTTGTACAATAGCAGATGGAGGAGTTTTAGATTTAACTTTATTTGCAAAAAACTCAAGAGGTTATAGATCATTTAAAGAAAATAAAAAAGAAAAATTAGTTGTAGATGCAATTACAATTGATTCAAATTATTCTCCAATTGTTAGAGTTTCTTATAATGTAGATGCAACAAAAATTGGTAAATCAGTAGATTTAGAAAAGTTAATTTTAGAAGTTGAAACTGATGGAACAGTTACAGCAAGTGATGCAGTAGCAACAGCTGCAAAAATCTTAGTAGAACACTTACAATTCTTTGTTAATTTAAATGACGAAATTAATGATTTAAATGTTATTGGTGCAACAAACGAAGAAGATGAAAAAGAATTAGATCGCTTAATTGAAGATCTAGACTTTACACAAAGAAGTTTAAACTGTTTAAAAAGAGCAAACATCAACTCATTGCGTGATTTAGTATCACGTACAGAAGATGATATTCAAGAAATCAGAAACTTGGGTAGAAAATCATTAAAAGAAATAAAAGATAAAGTGGTTCAATTAGGACTAACTTTTAAACAAGATTAGGAAGAGGTGTAGTTATATGTCATACATTCAAAAAAGAGGTAAAAATACTGCTTGAAGAGTTGCATTAATGAGAAACTTAACTACTGAGCTAATTATTTCAGAAAGATTAGAAATCACTGAAACAAGAGCTAAAGAATTAAGACAACACTTTGACAAAATGGTTACACTTGGTAAAAGAGGAGATTTACATGCTCGTAGACAAGCAGCTGCTTGATTAAGACATGTTGATGCTTCAGAAAAAGAAACTGCATTACAAAAATTGTTTACAACAATCGCAAAAAGATTTAAAACAAGAGAAGGTGGTTATACAAGAATTCTTAAATTGGATAACCGTCGTGGTGATAATGCACCAATGTGTATCATAGAGTTAGTTTAATTAAAAACTCTTAGCATAATTAAAAACACTATTTGGTGTTTTTTTTTTTTTTTTTAATTTGCTTTGATTAAAAAAGTTTCTAATGAAAGGTTTATAATATTTGGGGGTATTTATGAAAAAAATTTTGTTTATTGGATTAGGACATATGGGTTCTTCACTAGTAAAAGGAATTCTTGCAAATAATAATTTTAAAGCAAAAATATATGGATATGATGCTTTTAAGGATTTACAAGATAAAATTGTTAACTCATTAGATAAATTAACAGCTATTAATTCACTTGAGGAAATTGAATCAGAAGGAATTGATGTTATTGTAATTGGAACAAGACCAGATGCTATTGATTCTTTATGTTCTCAATTAGATAAATTAAACTTAAAATGAAGAACTATTGTATCTATGGCAAATGCTGTTGATATAGAACGATTAGAATCTAACTTTAAAAATCAAAAAGATTTAACAATTATAAGAATGATGCCAAATATGAACGCGTCAATAAGAGAATCAGTTACAGCTATTGCACATAAAGATGCATCAAAAGAAAAAATAGATTTTGTTGTGGAAATGTTTCAAAATTGTGGAATAGTTGAAATTATTGAAGAAGTTAAATTTGGTACACTTACTGCAATTTCAGGGTGTTTACCATCTTATGTGATTTCTTTTTTTAAAGCAATCACAGACTATGCAATCGAAAAGGGATTTGAAAAAGAACAAGCTTATAGAATTGTAGAAACTGCTGTAATTGGAAGCATTAAAAATTGTGCTAATTCTGGAATTGATCTAAGAACAATGGTGAATCAAATCTGTGTACCAAATGGATCAACAATTGAAGGACAAAAAGTTTTAGATAATGATGGATTTGAGAACATCATAAAAAAATGTCTTAAAGCTGCTGATAAAAAAGCAACTTCAAAAAAATAAAAAAAGATATAAGAGTATAAAGGAAGAAATTAAAATGAAAATTGAAAAACAAATTTATGATTTAGATGATCAGATTGCTAAAAAAGTTGAACAAGCTGAAAGAACTAAAACTGAAATTGCTATTTTATCAACAAAACTTAATAATGAACTTATAGAATCAGATAAAATGTTAACTGAGTTTTCAAAGTTAAAAAAAAGTAAGGAATTAAAAGAAATTAGATTAAAAAATAAGATTACTTATTTAGAAGTTTTATCAAAATATAAAGAAGAAGTAAAAAAACTTAAATATGAAAATACCTTAACTATAAAGCAAATTAAGGCAATTAAACATTCTGAAAAAGATAGTCAAGATTATTTAAACCTTTTAAAAATAAGAGAGAGGAGAATTAAAAAAACTATCTAAAAATAGAAAAGAAATCTTATCAAAAACTAGCAAACAAAACTTAAAAAAAGTTAAAGAAGAGTTTTGATATAAAAAAAGAAAATTATTAAAAGAATTTATTAAATCAACTGAAAACTTATCCACTAAAGGTGCTTTAATAAAACAAAAAAGAAATTTTGAGCTTAAATTAGAAGAAATTTTTAAAAAATATAATAAAGAGCTTTTAGAAGCAAAAAATAAATACTTATCATCTAAAAGTTCAATAAGTAAAACTTTATTTATTGTTATTCCACTAATTATAGTTCCACTTGTAATGGCAACAACCCTAGCACTAAATTATGCAGTTTATTTACCAAATACAGACCAAAATTACTCCACTTTTAATAAAGAAGCACTACCAGCATTTATTATTTCAATGCTTTTAGTTGTTTTGGGATTGATAACAACCTGTTTTATTGTTATTAATGCAAAAACTAGTCTTGCAAAAGAAAGAAAATATCCTATGAATAAGGGTTTCTTTAGTTCACTATTTGTAGGTCTGTTAGGATTATTTGGAGTAGGGGCATTTGCTCCAACCATATCAATTTCAAATACAATAGGATTAATTGAAGATGATAAAAAAATACCTGGAACTTTAAATGCTGGTTATGTTTTACCTATAATTTTGCAAGCTTTAATTATGATATCTGTTATTAAAGTAGATATTTTAACTCTTATTGTTTTAATCATAGCTGCTGTAATTGGAAGTTATATAGGAGCTGCTGTTGCCAATAAGGTAAATAAATTATTTATTAAAACAGCAATGGCAGTAGTTTTATTCATAAGTGCTTTGCTTATGTTATTAAGTCACCCAAGTGTTGCTTTAATTAATAGTGGTGAAGGTGTTACAGGATTTTCTTTAAGCGATCTGAAATTTTATATAGCCACTTTTGCTTTCTTAATTTTAGGTGCTCTTATGAGCTTTGGAGTTGGTCTATATGCTCCAGCTCTTGCTGTTATCAGTTTGCTAGGAATGGATGGGGGAGCTGCATATCCAATTATGATGGGTGCATGTGCCTTTCTAATGCCAGTATCAACATTTAAATTTGTAAAAGATAAGAATTATGTTCCAAAACTCTCTGTATCATTAATGATAGGAGGAATTTTAGGAAATTTCATCTCTTTTTTAGTTCTATTTATGGGAATTAAATATGGTCTTGGATTAAGTGAAGTTGAATTTAAAAAAATCTTATTGTGAATTGTTATTATTGTTATATTTTATTCATCAGTAACAATGTTTCTAGATTCTGTAAAAGCAATAAGAAAAAATCAAGAAATTAAATTTAATAATCTAAAAAGTGTATATAAATAACAGTGAAAAGTAAAAAAAAGAGAAGAATTGATAATATATTTGCAAAATATAGATCTGCAATATGAATTCAATTACTTATATTAATTCCATTGATTATTTTGCTTCCTATGGCAAGTTCTTATATAAATGAAATTTTCTCAAGATTTAAAATCATTGCTATAATTTTAACTATTATTATTTTTTTTCTTTTATAACTTAACTTTTATAACAAGCTATAATATGGGAAAAACTGTAATAGTTTATGAATTAATATTTATTTTTACTTTAATAGGATCAATGATTTTATTAACTCAAGTAAAACTAGATTCTAATTATTCAAATCAAGTTATAATAGTTATTTGTGCTTTAATAGGATCAATATTAACTGCAATATTAGGACTTATTTTCTCTTATAGAAACAATAATTTATTAAACTCTTATATTGGCTATAATAATACACTAATTGATTTAACTGATTTTGGATTTGTATGTAATGGTGAAATACTTAAATCATTTAAGGTTTTACGAATAAAAAATGAGATTAAGTTAGAAATAAATGGAACTTGAAAAAAATATCAAACTTCACAACTTAAGAAAGCTTATTTTGAGGGAGCAAAAGTTTTTGGAAAAGTTGGACATATAAAGTTTAATTTTCAAGAAAATCAATTTGAATTAATATACAAAAAAACTAAAACTGATATAGTTTCATATGCTTTGTATTATAATTTAATTAGAAAAATAGCTAAATAATTAGCTATTTTTTATTAGACTTATTTATATTTTTTATAATTAAGTACTTTTAAATATTTATATTTGATATAATGATTAATGTATGAGAGGTAATGCTATGTCAACAAATTTAAATGCAACTGAAAAATTGAATGATTTTAGACTTAAATTGAATGAATATAATGATAAATTAGTTCGTGCAAGTCAAAAAATGATTATCGCAAGAAGCAAATTCTCTAAGCGAGAGGTAGATATTGATTTTGTAAAAAATGCAGAAAATGAATACAAAACAATAAAAAAAGAATATAAAGAAATAACTGACAATAGTTTCTTTTTAGAAAATGTAAAAGAATCAAAAGCCAAATTAAAAACTGTAAGCAAAAATTCAAAAGAGTATTGAAAATTATTTGAGGACTATAAACTTGCTGTTTTTATATATAAAGAATCAAAAGTTGCAATAAAAGATAGAGGACATGGGGGACAACTTGCTCAACTATCAGATATTGCTCTTAAATTAAATAATATTAAATTCAGATATAGAGAAGGACATCCATTTGCTGTGAATGGTGTTAGTGTTGAAATTAAACACGGAGATTATGTAGCAATTATAGGTCATAATGGTAGTGGTAAATCAACTTTATCAAAAATAATAATAGGAGTTTTACAACCAACAAATGGATCAATAGAAGTTTATGGAAATAAAGTTACGAGAAATAATATAAATATGATTCGTAAATTCTTAGGAATTGTTTTTCAAAATCCGGATAATCAATTTATTGGTTCTACAGTTAGAGATGATATTGCATTTGGTTTAGAAAATAGAAGAATTGAACCATCAAAAATGCCTCATATTATAATGAATGCGGCTAAAAAAGTTAGAATGCAAGACTATCTTGATCATGAGCCTTTAATGTTAAGTGGGGGACAAAAACAAAGAGTTGCTATTGCATCAGCTTTAGCATTATCTCCTGACATTTTAATCTTTGATGAAGCAACAAGTATGCTTGATCCAAAAGGAAAAAGTGAAGTTAAAGAAATCATGGTGGAATTAAAAAATACAAGAGAAAAAACAATTTTTTCAATAACTCATGATATGGATGAAATTTTAAATGCAGATAAAGTTATGGTTATGAATAAAGGGGAATTAGTAAAATTTGGATCACCAAAAGAAATACTAAGTGAAAAAGAATTTTTAAGATCTATTCATTTAGATATTCCTTTTGTTGCCCAAATTGAAGAAGCACTTCAAAATGAAGGAATGAAAATCTCAGGAAGTGCAAATTTGGAAGAGTTGGTGAAAAATATATGTCAAAAATAAGAAAAATGTCACCAGAGAAAAAGGCAAAATTATTAGCTGATAAAAAAGAAGCTAAAGCTGAGCATAAACAACATACTAAAGAACTTTCTATAAAACAAAAAAAAGATGCTAAAAAGCGAAAAGAAAAACATAAAGAAATCTCTCTTTTAATAAAAAATGATCAAAAAAATCAAAAACAATATCAAAAAGAAATTAAAGATTAT
The DNA here is from genome assembly GCF_002813555.1 of Spiroplasma floricola 23-6. Taxonomy (NCBI): domain Bacteria; kingdom Bacillati; phylum Mycoplasmatota; class Mollicutes; order Entomoplasmatales; family Spiroplasmataceae; genus Spiroplasma; species Spiroplasma floricola. The sequence goes on along the minus strand of NZ_CP025057.1, from coordinate 1,162,012 downwards.
ATAAAAAATGATAAACAATTAATACCAGAAAGAGTAAATGAAGTTAAAAAATGATATGAAAATATATCTGAAAAAAACTCAGCTAATAAAAAAGAATTCAAAAGAAAAATGAATATTGCAACTGAACCAAAATGAGACTTTAATGGAGAAATTAAATTTGATTCAGTTTCATATACATATAGTAAAAATTCTCCTTTTGAATTTAGGGCATTAAATGGTACTGATTTAACAATACAAGAAGGTAAAATTACAGCAGTAATTGGTATGACAGGTAGTGGTAAATCTACTTTAATTCAATTAACAAATGGTTTATTAGTAACAGAAACAGGTAGAACAATTATTGGGAATTTCCAAATACCTGCTTCCACTAAAAAAATTAAACAAGTAAAAGAGTTAAGAAGAGAAGTTGGCTTAGTATTTCAATTTCCTGAATATCAATTGTTTCAAGATACAATTGAAAAAGATATCTCATTTGGTCCAATTAATTTAGGAGCAAATAAAAAAGAAAGTTTTGAAAAAGTTCCTGAATTATTAAGGATGGTAGATTTACCGGAAGATTATGTAAAAAGAAGTCCATTTGATTTAAGTGGGGGACAAAAACGTCGTGTGGCAATAGCAGGAATTATTGCAATGAATGGAAATACATTAGTTTTAGATGAACCAACTGGAGGTTTAGATCCACAAGGTGAAGAAGATTTTATGAATTTATTCTATAGACTAAATAAAGAAAATGGAAAAAGAATTATTATTGTAACTCATAATATGGATCATGTGTTGCAAATAGCTGATGAAGTTATTGTAATGCATAAAGGAAAAGTTATCTCAAAAGGATCACCTTTTGAAATCTTCTCAAACTCAGAATTGTTGAAAAAAATAGAAATTGAACCACCAAAATTATATAAACTTGCACATAAATTAAAAGATGCAGGATTAGATATTACAAACGTTGAATTTAGAACAGTAGAAGAGCTTGCAAAAGCAATTAAATCTAAAAGAAAATAGGAAAGGAGAAAATTAATAATGAGAATGGTATTTGGTAGATATATGCCGTATAATTCAATGATTCATAAAATGGACCCAAGGTTAAAATTATTTATGATTATTGCTTTAATTGTTGTTGTATTTTTTCCTATAGGATATACAGGATTTGTTTTAATTGCTACATTTATATTCTTAATGTATGCTGTAAGTAAATTAAGTTTTAAAATGTTGTTTAAATTGTTTTTTCCAATAACATTTATTTTTATAGTTCTTATACTTATAAATATATTCATGCTAAGGCCAGAAAACTTCTCAAATCTTGCTGATGGAGGATATAATACAGGTGCAAATAGCTTTGGTTATATTTATAAATGAAAAGCATTTTGTTTTTCAGAAAAAGCATTATATTCAGCTTTATATATGACAATTAGAATATTCTTAATGATTACATTAACTACAATATTGACTGGAACAACACAACCTTTGGAATTAACTTTAGCTATTGAAGATTTATTATGACCATTAAAACTAATTGGAATACCTGTTTATATTTTTTCAACAATTATTTCAATTGCCTTAAGAATGATTCCTACTTTAATTGATGAAGCAGGAAGAATTATGAAAGCTCAATCTTCAAGAGGTATTGACTTTAAAAATGGTAAATTAGTTGATAAAGCTAAATCAATGACTTCTTTAATAATTCCTTTACTAGTTTCTGCTTTCCAAAAAGCTGAGGATTTAGCATATGCGATGGATTCAAGAGGATATGATCCACATGCAAAAAGAACAAGATATAGACAAGTTAAGTTTAGAATTTTAGATATAGTTATTTTTATATTAGGAATAGGTGTATTTTCAGCTTTAATTTGTTATATTAATATTCCTTCACTTGAAAACCTATTACAAATTCCTAGAATAGATAGCATTCTATTTTCTTAAAATTTATTAATATGTATTATTATTTATTTACAATTCAATATGATGGAACTGATTTTTGTGGTTGAGCTAAACAAAAAAATCAATCAACTATTCAAGGAGAATTAGAATCTGCAATTTCGCGAGTTGCACGAAACTCAATATTTAGAATAGTGGGAGCCTCAAAAACTGATTCAGGAGTTCATGCACAAGATCAAAAAGCATGAGTAGAACTAAATTTTAAACCAAATGTACAAGGGTTTTTAAATGCACTTAATAGAAGTCTTCCTTTGGGCATTAAAATTTTAAATGTAAAAGAAATAGCAAAAGATTTTAGAGTTAGAAATTGTAAAGAGAAAACTTATGAATATAAAATCAATTTAGGGGAAAATAATGTTTTTGAAAATAGATATTATTTTTCACCAAATAACAAACTTGATTTATTTAAATTGAAAGAAGCTTTAAATATATTTATAGGAACTTATGATTTTTATAATTTCTCAGGTTTAAAAATTGAAGAAAAAGAGTTAATTGAGACTAAAAGAACGATTAATTCAATTGAAACAAATTTAGAAAAAGATATTTTCACAATAACGTTTAAAGCTAAAGGTTTTATAAGATATCAAATAAGAATGATTGTTGGTGCCTCTATTGCTTATAGTTTAAATAAAATTAACTTTAAAAAAATTGAAAATGTTCTAAATATGAGAGAAGAAAAAATGCCTTTTATAGCAAATCCAGAAGGACTTATTTTAAAAAAAATAGACTATTAATTATTTTTTAGTGTAATATATATTTAAGTCAGTTAAGAGAACTTAAATATACCAAAAAATAAGAAGTAAATAATCTTTATTAGTTTATCTTTTTTGCATAAGTTTTAGTAGAACAAGAAGGAAAAGGTATATAATAAATTTTGCTTACAGTTAACTGACTAAAATGTGCTTAGCACATTTTTTTATTTTTTATAAGTTTTAGTAGAAAATATTATTATAAACCAGATTTGATTTTCAACCTTATAGTGTTATCATATAAAATAGTAGAGGTACTCAAAAATGAAGCATTCAATAAATAAAAAAATTGCTAAAAATGTATATATTTTATTTGTAATCATGCATTTAAGTATCTTATTTATCTCAATTTCATATGCTAAAGGGAATTATAAATTTTATCAAGTAATTCAAATAGCATCAATTATAAATACAATAATAATAACAGCTTTATGCTTGTGAATAATAATTGAATCATCAATTATTATTTCTCATTTAAAAAGAACTTTTTATGAAATAAAAACATTTAAATTCCTAGCAAGGGGTAATTTTTTAAGTGATTTTTTCAAACTTATTATAATTTCAGTACCTATTTTTATTTCAACAGAAGCACAAGCATTTGATTATATTTGAAAAGATAATCAAAAAATTATTAATTTAGAGATTTTGTTAATTTTTTCTTTAGTTTCTATTATTTTCTTTTCAATTATAATTATTTCTTTAAATTTAATTTTTAACCGTTTGAGAAAAGTTGTAAAGTTAAATATAAGTGAAAAAATATTTTTTGCAGTATTTAAAAATTTTATTGAAGAGGAAAATGATACAAAATTTGTAAATATGCCATATTTAATTTTTAGTAAAATAAAAATTAAATTTAAAGAGGTTTTTGAAAAAAATTTATTTATTCAGCAAATAATAAATTCAAAAAAGAGCTTAAGTTTAAGAATTTTTAAAAGAGGAGTGACTCCACCAAATTCATTATTTAATTTAAAAAAATAAATTGAATAGGAGGAAAAAAATAATATGAAAGGAATTAGACTTTTATTAAAAAACGCATTTAAATCTTCTTGAAAAAACAAATCTCAAATAATAGGTTTGTCACTTTTAGTTATGCTTGTTTCTTTAGTAACATCTGTTTTATCTGCAACTTCAACTAGAGTTGCAGGTGCTTATGATAAACTTATAGTTTCTTCAAACATGAAAGACTATATTTTAGATGTAAATTTAGACAATCAAATTAATGATCCAAATAGTCAAGAATCAAAAGAAGAAAATTTATGAGATAAGCTATCAGATTATAAAGTTGATAAAACTATTGTTCAAAATAAAGAACTTTATCAACAATATATCTTAAATCAAATCGCTCTAAAATATAATCTTGATATTTCTTATACAGAAGCAAGATTATTAAATGGAGTAAAAAATAATAACGAAAGTATGAAAATTAAAACAGTATCTAAAATTAATTCAGATACAAATAATGGTGTTGATAAATTAGTAGTATCAAGAGGTAGAAATTTTAATGCAGGAGTAAAAGAAGTTGTTATTAATGAATCTTTTGCAAAAGCAAATGATATAAAATTAAACGATATTATTAGAGTAAATTCTGATAAATATGGAGATGATTTTTTAGTAAAAAACTCGAACTTCAATTCACAAGATGGTAAAAAATTAAAAGAAGACTTAAATCAATATAAAGATTCTCCTCAAGATTTACTTAAAAATAGTAGATATGAAAATCAAGTATGATTTGAAGTTGTAGGAATAGGGACCTCAGCTGATTTTATAACGCCAATAATAGATGAAACAACTATTATGCCTAACACAAAAAATGAAGCAATCATTTATATGGATTCAATTTGAATGGGTTATCAATCAGATATATATAGTTTTACTGATAAAAAAAATGAAAATAATTTATATAAAAGAAAAATGTCAACTTATACAGTTCAAACAGCAAAAGTAGTTGTTGCTTCTGAAAAAGATAGAGAAGTATATTTTTCTATTAAATCTAATGATAGTCCTTCAGAAGAATTAAGAAGTAAAATGGAAGATGAATATAAACAATATATATCTGTAAATATTAAAGATTTAAAATATATATATGATGCAAAAGATCCTTTATATAAATTTGCAACAAGAACTACAAGTTTTGATTCAGTTATGATTGGCTATAATGTAATGGCAAATGGTTTAATTATAGTTATTATACTAATTGCTGGATTTACAACAATTTTAACAACAAAAAAACAAGTGGAACAACAGAGCAGACAAATAGGTTGTTTAAAATCATTGGGATATAAAAAACGTGAAATTGTAAATAACTTTATTGCCATACCCTTAATAGTTTCAATAATTGGTTCTCTTGCAGGATATATATTATCAATTTTTATAGAATCAGAAATAGTTGGTGTTTTTTCAACTTACTTCAATATTTCATTCTTTAAATTTCAATTTAACCCAGTTGCTTTTGCAGCAAGTCTACTAGCATTGTGAGTTTTATTAACAATTCTTACATTCTCTATTGGTTATTGAACTATAAAAAAATCAGCTTTAACTTTATTAAAAGGTGGAGATGATAAAGTAATTAACAAATTATCAATAAAAATAAAACAACTTTCATCAAAAAGAAGCTTTAATTATAGATTGAGAACTGCACTTTTAACTACTTCTTTGGGTAAATTAGTTGGTGTTAGTGTAACAATGTTATTAAGTGCAACACTTATAACAACAACAGTCATTGCTCCAAAAGTTATGAAAGATAATATAACAGCAACTTTTAATGGAATGAACTATGAAAACATGGTGGAATATACTCAGCCAATTGCAAATAATCCATGATCATTTTATAAAACATATAATCCAAATTTTGAAAGTGAAAATACAGGTTGAGGTCAATATAAGGAACAAGTTTTAATAAGAGATGCAGGAGCAGGAAAAAAAATTACAGGAAATGGTATTCTTCAAACAACTCCTGCTGGTTTTACTAAAGGGTGAACTGCATATCCAATAAAAGATGGAGTTGATGAAAATCAACCATCATCAAACGATATTAATAATAGTATTGATTGAGAAAAAGTTGTACAAGAACTATTAAAAGGAGAGATAAGTCCTTATTATTATACTTATGATATAGCAGCAGATAATGTTTTCTTTTGATCAGAATTTTCATATTTAAATTGAAGAAATATGTCAACAAATCTTCTAAGAAATTTAGATAAAGCAACAGCAACAGGACTTCTAACTTCTGGAACTGCATTACAAACTTTGCAAGGTCAATGACCAGATTATACACAATTGATGAAAGAATTAAGTAGCATGACAAAAACACCAAGTAAAACAGAGCTTCGTGAATATACTTTTAAAATGCTAAAAATATATAATAAATATATACAAGGATTATCATTAACTTATAATGAAGGATCTGTGAAGGATAATAAATTCGTTCATAACTTTATAAATAATAAATTTAATAAGGAAATAAAAAATAATAAAAAAAATTATTATGACAAAAATTTATTAAATAAAATTAAACCAGTAGAAGAAAAAACTGCTGATTTTGTTTGAATTAAAGAAGATGAAAAAGAGATAAGTCCTCTTGATTTAACTGATAGTCAGATTAATGAAATGACAGAGAATGAATTAAAAGAATTAAATACAGGATTAACTTATTGATTTGGAGCAACTCTTGATGGAAGAATGGGTATGGCAGTTTTACAAACAACTTATACAAGAGCAACATATTTTGTACAAGAAGCAATTAAAAAAGCTATCCAAGAAAATAGTAATTATAATATAAGTTTTAATATTATACCTTATGATAATAAACAAGATGAATTGGGAACTGTTTTAAACACTAAATTTAAAACAGTAAATAATAAACAAGAAAATGCCAAAATATTTGGAATAAATCAAAACTCATCTTTAATTGATTTAAAAAACTCAAAAAATAAAGATCTAAAACGAAATTTATTTTTAAGTGAAGATTCAGATACAATTCCTTTAATTATTAATCAAAGTTTTGCTAAAAAAACTAATAAAAATGCAGGAGATATTGTTAATCTTGAGGTTTTAAGAGATATGCTATATCAAAATGACAAAGAAATTTCATTAGATGATGTTACATATGGACATAATTTAGAAAATGATAAGGCTATTGATTTTTCAGAATTAAGAACACAATCAACATATGGATGATATACAAATGACTATCTATATGCAGATAGCCCAACTGCTTCTCCACTTCCTGTTGGAAAAACCGTATCTGCATCATCAATAGGACAATCTAATACTATTGCTAGTTCTAAAGCTGATAAAGCAGTTGAAACAATGGAAATATATAAAAATTATCGAAATGGTCAATTATCAATTAATCAAGAGATACTAAATAAGCAATTTAAAATTGTGGGAATTCAAAATGGTTATGGACAACCTCAATGTTGAATTTCAAATGATAATGCAAATAAAATTTTAGGATATGACAAAATAAATGAAAAAAACTTTGAGCAATGATTTGCAAAAGAATATCCAAAAGGAAATCCAATTTATAAATATGAAGGATTTAATGATCAAATTAAAGTTGATAATTTAAGTTTAGAAGAATTTATGGGAGAAAAAAAGTTTCTTATAAAGACTTTATAGAAAAAGTTAATAAGAGTGAAATTGGTTCAAGTTGAAGAAATATGAATCAATTATATGAAAATTTATTTCCAATATTTAATTACAAATATAGTCCAACAAGTGAAATGCTTGATTTAACTGATGGATTTTCAATATCTTCAAGAATCGCTGATTTTAGCTCTATTGGTTTAAATGGAAATTACAATATGATAGAAACTGAATGTGATCAAGAAACTAGTGAATATGAAACAACAGAAGAAAAACAAAAATGTTATGTAATAGATACAAAAAACTTTAATGAAGGATATGGAATTGGTACACTTTCAACAATGTTACCAAAAGAGCAAACTAGAATAATTCTAGGTCAACTAACAGATGTTGTAAATATGATTATTATATTATTTATAACAATAGCAGTTATTGTTTCTACAACAATAATACTTTTAACAACAAGTTTAATTATTTATGAAAATAAACAATTTATAGCTACAATGAAAACCTTAGGTTATTCAAATGGTTATGTAGTAAGACAAATTTTAGGAATATATATAGCGCCTGTAATTATAATGTATATTATAGGATTTGCAGTAGGATGATATATATTTATAATTATTACAAATTATTTGGCAATAAATACAACATGGGTATTACCAGTACAATTTGAAATTTGATTACCATTCCTTGTGTTTTTAGTAATTGCATCAATATATATTACAACGTTTGCAATAGGTTGATTGAGTATACAAAAAATTAATCCAATTGAAGCGTTAAAAGTAAATGACTAAAATGAAAAAATCCCCTAAAGGATTTTTTTATTATTCTAGAATGAATAAAAATATTTTTAAATATTAAAATGCTTTTACAAAACTTGTATTTAAATTCATAAGTTGTATAATTTAAAAAATGGGGATGAAATAATGTTAAAAGTTAAAGCAATTAGCAAAAAAATTATACCAAGTGTTTTTATTTTTTCTTTAATTTTGCATTTCTATTTATCTGCTATTTCTGGAGAAAATATATTTATAAGCGGGAAAGCAAATTTTATTTTTAACCATTTTAATGTTTCTATTAATATATTATTTATGTTTATTTTACTTTTAGTTACAACTATTGAATTTAGTAAATTTCTATATTTCATAGAAATCAACTCAAATAATACGAAAAATTTAAAATGAATGATTAAAAAAGATCACTTAAGAGCTGTTAGTAAACTAGTTATTTTAACAGCACCTTTTGTTATTCTTTATTTAATAAAATTTTTTTCAAAGCAGACAGATGATTTAGAATATAGCATAGGAATTTTAATTTTTGCATCTTCTAGTTTTTTATTGATGGTTACTTTAATAATCCTATTTTTTGTATATAAATTTGCTATGAGAATTGAATGAGTAGAAAATTATGATAAAGAATTTGATTTTTTAGTCGAACAAATTTTTTTCAACTCAATCTTTTTGAACATTTTAAACTATGATCAAAAAATTTATTCAAAAGAATTAAAAGATGAGATAAAAGTATTTTTAACATCTACAAATATCGAAAAAGATACACTATTTAGTGAAAAAGTAGCACTTTTTTTAAAAGAGAGTAAAAAGGCAACAACTCCACCTGCTCTAATTTAATTTTACAAATTTTTAACAATAAATTTATAAATGTTCTATTAATAAAAAAAATAGTATTTTTTATTATACTTAAAAATTTTAAAAAAAATAAATAGGAGAAATAGGAAAATGAAGAAATTATTAATATTGTTAGCAAGTGCAACTTTATGTTCAGCACCTGTATTTTCAGTTGTTGCATGTGGAAATGTAACAGCACCTGGAGGAGATGAAAACTTACCAGATGCAAATTTTAAATTAGATAAAAATCAAATAGATATAGATACAAAAAACCCTGGAAATATTAAAATTACTAATTGAGAGATTTTAAATAATAGATCTAAACCAACAAAATTTACTTATAGTGAAGAAGGTATTGTTCAAGCAACTACTGGTTTAGAGGGGCAAATAACAATAAGTCCTTTAGCTAATGCAAAAAAATCTGTAGTAAAGATTACTGCAGAGTCTGAAAAAGGACATAAAGAAGTAATTACAGTTAATGTAAATGAAATACAACAAGAAGATCAGTTTAAATTGGATAAAACTTCTTTATATTTAAAAACAAGTAAATATGAATACTTAACTATAGTGAACTGAGATTCATTGTCTGAAGATAAAAAACCTTCAGAATTTATCTTTAATAAAGAAGGCTATGCTTCTGCAGAACTTGATTCAGCAAATAAAAGAATTAAAGTAACAGCTAATAATCAAGCAGTTGATGATTTAAAATTAACAATTAAATCATCAAGCAATACTAGTGTTGATGTAAATATTAAAATTACTTTAGCAGAATTTGATTTAGCACAAGAAAATTTAGTGTTAAATGTTATGGCAGGTAATATGACTAATGGATTAATCGATTCTTCAATTGCTATTGGAGATGAGGGATTTAAAGTAACTGAAGAATCTGTATTAGCTAGTTTCAATGAAATAAATGGACTTAATTTATTATTAAATGACTTAAATATAGAAATTATTGAGGGAACTGGAAATAATGGAATAGGAGCTCAATGTATAATAGCTGCTAAAGAGGGAAACCAAAATGTAAAAGGAGAAACAACTCTTATCTTGAATCAAAATATCGACCCAGTAAAGTATTTTGTAAATACAAATCTTGGTGAAATAAGATTATTTAAAGGTTCTTTCAATCAACTAGATAAAGTTTTAGCAAATTCAAAAGATAGTATATCATTAGCAGCAATTATTTTTGAACAAGTTGGGGCTAAAAATAAACAGTTAGAATATATAAAAAATAATTTAGTTAAAGATTTAGGAGCTCCAGGAAAAGAGTTAATGAGCAAATCTACAGTTTCAGCAACAACTTTTAAGATAAATGGAATGCCAGATCTGAAAGGTATTTTTAAAGCAAATTCTGTTATTGAATTTACTCAAAAATTTGTACAAGAAGATAGAATAACTATATATGAATCATTGCCAGAAAATAAAAAAGTTAATATAAGTGCTCAAAATTTAGTAGATAAATCAAAAAGTGGACAAAAAAATGCTAAAACTGAAGTTTACAATCAGTTAAGTCAAGAGTTTAAAAGTAAAATATCTTTAAGTCATTTTATTGAATTTACAAATATTATTTTTAATACAAAAGATGATAACGGAAAATATCTTGATTTTAAATTTGATGTTTTACCAGGATCAGATATATTATATGGACATGATGGAGCAGCATTTCAAAGTTACATTAGTCCTGGTTTTTGAGCAGGAATAGGTACAGGTGCAGGGAATCTTGCTAAATATGAAGAGAATAAAAAATTTGAAGAAAGACATAGTAAAGGTATGGGATATTTTGATATGACTGCAGCTACTAAAGGAAACTTTTATCAAGGTCATGATATTATAGTTTTAAATCAAAAACCTTCAGAAGCAATTTCAGATAAAACATTCAAAATAACTGAAGAACTACAAATTGATTTTGCCATGATAAATATGTTGGAAGGTCAAATTGTAACTGTAGAATCAGATAAATCAGATATAACTGCAGAACTTATCGATAAAGGTGAGAACAACTATTCAATAAAATTAAACTCATCAAAAGCTACAAAAAACGCTAATATTACAATTAAAGTTAATGGATATAAATCACAAAGTTTTAAAGTAACATCAACTAACTAATGAAAAATCAAAAACCATTTTTTAAAAATGCTTTTAAAAACTTATTAAGAAATAAAATACAGTTAATTACAATTATTGTTCTAGTGTTTTTAACTTCCTTTGTCTTTACTCTTTCCTACTCTTCAACAAGTAGAATTGAGAAGTCCTATAATAGTTTTATTTCTGAAAATAATAGTAATATCCATGACTTTGTAATTGATTTATCAAAAGCTTCATATGTAAAAGATTTTGAAAAAGATTTATTTAGTAAAAATATCTCAAATGATGAAATTAAAGATAATTTATTAATAACTTATTTACAAAATAAACTAAATAATACAGATTTAGCTTTTGATTTTGATAGAGTAGAGTCTAGAATTTCTACTTTATCTTCAAATAAAACTTTAAAGGTTTTTGCATTAAACCCAGATCAAAAAGTTGATAAATTTGTTGTTAGCAAGGGAATGAGTATTGAACTGTGAAAGCAATATACTCAGGCAACAAATATTAATACAAAAAAATGAGTTTATTTAAATGAAGAATTTGCAACAGCAAATAATATTAAAATTGATGATGTTATTAGATTAAAAGATGATGAGTATGGAACAACTATGCGTGTAGAGGATAGTGAAATTACTCCAGTTAATCTATCTCTTTATAAAAATATAGATATTAATTCTTGAATAAAGAATACAAAATATGCTAGTCAAGATTGATTTCAAGTTGTAGGTTTTGGTTCAACTGCTGATTTTTCAACTCCAATAATAGATGAAACAAAACCTCTTCCAAATACTAAAAGTGAAGGTTTAGTTTATATTGAACCTTCAAATTTGGGAATTATAAATACTTATTATCAAAGTATTTTTCCAGAAAATATTTTTGAACTTAATAATCCACAAAATCAAAAAATTTGATATACAAACAGTGAAATTAAAAATGAAGAAGTTATTTCAGCTTCTTCTAATACAGATAAAGAAGTAACTTTTGTAGCAAAATTTAAAAATAGAAATGATATTAAAAACTCTACAGATAAGATAAATGAATATTTAACAAATTTAGATAAAGCAAAGGAACTTAATTTATATGCTGGTTATGAAAATACATTAAATAAAACAGTTCCAATAGTCTTACAAAGAGGAGATACAAGATATAAATTTTATGGAAGAACAACATTATTAAAATTAACAATAAATAGTTATAAAATATTTAGCTACATTATTATATTTATAACTTTATCTATTGGTATTGTCATGTTGGTTGTAATGTTAAATAATCAAATTAAAAAATCTTTTGGACAATCAGGAGTACTACTTTCTCTTGGTTATAAAAAAGCTCAATTAATATGATCAAATGGTTTGTATCCCTTATTTATTTCTATAATAGGGGGAACAGCGGGTTATTTATTAGGAATGGTTATGCAAGAAGCAGTTATATCAATTATTAATAACTTTTTCTCTATAAAAATGCAATCTTTTGAAATATCTTGAGAATCATTTCTTGTAACTATTTTTGGAATGTTTATCTTTTTAGAAATTATTACATTAATTACATATTTTTATGTATTTAATAAATTTACACCTCTCCAAATGATAAATTTTGAAAGCAGAAGTTCAACTAATAGATTTAAACTTACTATAAAAAAAGTATTGGTTAAAGGAAGAAAATTTGATGGTAGATTTAAAGGAGCTATATTATCTGGTTCCATTTTAAAACTATTATCTGTATTTACAGTTATGTTAGTTTCTTCATCTTTAATTACAGTTGGAGCTATCATGCCAAATGTATTAAATCAAAATAAAGTTAAAACTTATATAAAAGATGGTTATGACAATCAAATTGAATATAATAGTCCTCTTTATAATGTACCCACAAGTTTTTATAAAACTTATAATCCTTATAGTAGTGGAAATAATTTAGATGTATCTGAATCAGAGAATATATGAAATATGTATTTAAATAATAATGTTTCACAAAAGATTTATAATCCTTCAACTGACGTTGGTTCTTTAACTGATATGACATATAAATCAATTGATATAGATTATTTAAAAAATCAAAATCTTACTTTAGATCTTGGAGACATTACAGATATTTGAACTAAAAATAATTATTATAAAACAGTTATTTTTAATTTATGACCTGATTTAAAAAGTTTTAATTTAGATAAATATTGAAACAAGCAATCACTGTTAAATATTATTTCAAGTGATGCAAAAGCTAATGAAAATATTGAAGAGTTAGAAAAATTAAGACAATTTTATTTAAAATATAGAAACACTATTGGAATAGATTCTGTAGTTTCTAGAAGTGATTATTTCAGGAAAGTTAATTCAAAATATCTTTTAAATGCAACAGGTGGTTCTGAAAAAGATGGAAAACCAATGATATCTAATAGCGACTTTAAAAATATATTTGGAAGTAGCTATACTATGCCTTCAACTTTTGTTTTGAAAACTGGACAAATTGAAGGTGATGAACCAATGGAAAAATCTCTTTATGATTATAGAGAAGAAAATGAAAATTGAACTCAATCCAGAATCACAGTTATGATTCCAATTTATAATTGAATAATTGCATCTTTCTTTAATAACTTACAACAAGCTTTTTTACAAGGAATTTACAGTCAATCACCTTCTATGATAAAAACAACTCTTGAAGAAGAGTTTAAAAAAGAAGATGGAAACTTTAATACTTTATTTAATTTAATTCCTTATAACTCACAAAAAGAAGATATTGGAATTTACTTAAATGGTTATATTAAGAATCTGAATTTAAAACTTTATGGTATTAAAGAAGATAATAAAACTCAAATTTTAAATGATGTAAAAGGAAACGATTTAAAAAAAGAATTATTTAAAAACAATGATTCAATATTAATTAATCAATCTCTTGCAAAAAGATTAAATTTAAAAACAGGAGATAGAGTAAACGTAACTCACATAATTAGTGCTTTAAATTATAAAGAACAAGAAATAAAAATGGATAGTTGAAATACTTCATCTTTAAAAGCTTCAACTAGTGAAGATGGATTTACATTAGCTTCTAACTTATATAGTTCTTCAATGATTAAAGATAATGGAAATGGTTGAAAAAACTCTGTTATAAATCCTTTAGGAGATAATAGAGTTTATAAATCAAAAATAGATGTAACTAGCCCAAGTTTAGTTGGAGCAACAGAAATGTCAAAAAATATTGCAAACTCAAATATATCTATTAAAAATTTAGAATCAGACTTTGAATACACAATATCTGGAATTGTTGATCAATATGGAGATAATAAAGCTTGAATTAATAATGAAAAAGCTAAAGAAATGTCTAAATATAAAGAGTCTGAAGAACTATTATTTAGAGTTTTTATGGAAGAGTGACGAAATCCTAAAAACCCAAATAATGAAATAAAAAGATTATCAGAAAAACTAAATGAACTAATAAGCAAAAATACTTCAAATAGTGAGCTGTTTAGTGAATTTAAAAATTGAACAAATCAATCTGGAAACGAAATATATATGAAATTATTTGAATCTGAATATCCTTTATTTAATTATAAAAGTTCTTATGATAATAGTTTTACAGATATTTCAAAAGGAGTTTCAACAAATCAAAAATATGGAGATTACTCCATGATTGGTTTAAATGGTGGATCAGATGCTACCACTTCATATTCTGGATATTCAAATAGCTCAATTGAAAAAGCTGTTAAAACTGATGAAGCTTTAAAAGTTATTTCTAGAGTAAATGATACAGTAAATATGATTATTTATTTCGTTGTATTTGTTTCAATATTTTTAAGTGCCATTATTATCTTATTAACTATTAATTTAGTAATTTCTGAAAATGCAAAAATAATTGCTGTTATGAAAATACTTGGTTATAAAGAATTTTATATAAGTAAATTATTTATTGGTATATATATTCCAGTTGCTATTATCAGTTCAATTATAGGATTTGGAGTAGCTTGGGGAATTATAACTCTTAGTGTTAATGTATTAACACCACTTATAGCATTACCATTAAGTTTCCAAATATGATATATAATACCTGGAATTTTGGGAACATGATTACTATATATTATAAGTAATATTTTAAGTTGAAATTCTTTAAAAAGAGTAAGTATGTTATTGGCAGTACAAGGAGGCTAAAAAAATGAGTAAAGTATTTAATAAAATAATTATAAGTATTTCAGCATTTATTTTTGTTCCTTCTTTAACAATGAGTGTAGTTTCTTGTAAGAGTGTGGGGGGAAGTAATATTTGAAGACCAGCTCCCATTTTACCAATAGTAAAAAATGGATTTGAAAATGTAAACTTGGATAGTGTAGATGTTCAAAAGATATTTTATACAGATGATTTGTTAAAAGAAATTTTACAATGTTTAAAATTAGCAGGATATGAAGAGAGTGATTTAAATATCCAAGTTTTAAAAAATGGAATTGAAGCTGATTTACAAAATACTGATATATTTAGAAATGCTAACTATGATTTTATTATTACAAACAAAAAAAATAGTAATGATAAAATAACTGCTTCAATTAAAATTACAAATTCCTTACATTTACAAGATGTTTTTAAAGTTACTAGTATAGGTACAATTTATGATCATAGACCAAGAACAATAATGATGGGTTTAATGTTTAATAATATGGACATGATTAAACAACTTCCAAAAGTTGGAGAAGAGTTAACTAATTCTAAAAACTTTGTATATAATAAAAATCTTGATGGAGCAACCATAAAAATAAATGATACAATTCCTAAAGAAAAACCTACTGGTTATTATGGATCTTTAGAGTTAAATTATGATGTCAAAGAATTTATTTCTCCTGAAAATGACACATATCCAATGACTATAAAGGAAATGGTCAAAGCTTCAAATAATTTGGATTCTCCAAAAACAGAATTAGGAACTTTACCTGGAAAAGATCAGTATACTGTATTAATGCAATTTATTATTGATAATTTAACAAATCCAACTTATTGGGGATTATTTGTCAATGACTTAGATTTAGATAATTTTAAAGCAGAGCCAATTGAAGGACAAGAAAATAGATATAAAATGAAATTCACTTTAAAACCATATCAAGAAAATGATAACAGACCAGAATCTCCAGAAGAGCAAAATGGAGATTATGATAAAAAAGCACATTATTTAAAAGACAATGATGGTATTGAATTGACTTTTAGTTATTTTCAATAAAATTTAATTAAAATTAAAAACCTTATGTTATTATTCTATTTGAAAGATTAAACCTGAGGTTTTTTATATTTTCTATTATTTTTGTTTGTCACTATTAAGAAATAATGTATAATATATTTGCTTACTCACAAGCCCCGGAAGGTAAGGAGAAAAAGCACATGAAACAAACTACACTTATTAAAACAGCAGATATTGCTAAAAAATGATATGTAGTTGACGCTACTGGAGCAACTTTGGGTAGATTATCTACACAAATTGCTATGGTACTTAGAGGAAAAAATAAACCAACTTTTACACCTCATATTAATAATGGAGATCATGTAATCGTAATCAATGCAGAAAAAGTAATTTTATCAGGTAAAAAAGAAAATGATAAAAACTACTACCACCACTCAATGCATCCTGGGGGATTAAAATCTAGAAACGTTGCAACACAACGTAAATTATTCCCTGAAAGAATTATTGAAAGAGCAGTAAGATTAATGTTACCAAAAAATGTTCAAGGGGGAAATCAATACCGTGCATTACACGTTTATGCAGGTAATGAACATCCACATCAAGCACAAAATCCAGAAGTATTAGTGATTCAATCAAAAAAAGGAGATAATAAATAATGGCAGCAAAAAAAGACGTTGTTATGTATAGAGGAACAGGAAGAAGAAAATCTTCAGTTGCTCAAGTTATATTAACTCCTGGACAAGGTGGAATTATAGTTAATGGGAAACCAGCTTTAGAGTTCTTCCCATATGCTACTTTAGTGCAAGATATGGAACAACCTTTGGAAGCAACTGGAACAAAATCAGATTTTTCAATCAAAATTACTGTTAAAGGTGGAGGATTTACTGGACAAGCTGGAGCAGCTCGTTTAGGAATAGCAAGAGCATTGTTGGAAGCTTCAAAAGATTACAAACCAGAATTAAGAGGACATGGTTTATTAACACGTGATGCTCGTGTTAAAGAACGTAAAAAATACGGACTTTATGGAGCACGTAGAGCACCACAATTCTCAAAACGTTAATTTACAATATCATATGTACATATGAATACCCCAAAAGGGTATTTTTTTGCAATTTTTTTTCATTTTTGTATTTTTTTGTGTAAATAAGTTGTGCTTGTATTAATATAATAGTGTAGGAGTGATAAATATGATAAATAACAAAAAAGTAGTATTAGTTGGTTGTGGAGCTGTAGGAACAAGTTTTGTTTATTCTGCTGTTAACCAAGGAATTGCAAATGATTATGTATTAATAGATGTTTTCAAAGATGCAGCAGAAGGAAATGAAATGGATATTGCTGATACACAAGCAGTATTGCCAGATTCATTTAATTCAATTAAAGCAGGAGATTATTCAGACTGTAAAGATGCAGCATTAATAGTTATTACTGCAGGAAGACCTCAAAAACCTGGTGAAACTAGATTAGAAATGGTTGCAGATAATGCAAAAATTATGAAAGAAATTGCAACACAAATTAAAAAATCAGGATTTAAAGGAATTACATTAATTGCATCAAATCCAGTTGATGTTTTAACTTACGTTTATCAATCAGTTACAGGATTTGATAAAAAAAGAGTTATTTCATCAGGAACAACTTTAGATTCAGCAAGATTGAGAAGACTGTTGGCAGTTAAATTAGGAGTAATGCCAAAAGCTGTTCAAGCTTTCTTATTAGGAGAGCATGGAGATTCTTCAGTTGCAGCTTGAAGTAGAGGATATATATTTGGAAAAAGTATTGAAGAATATATAAAAGAAGGTTCAATTACTAAAGAAGATTTAGAAGAAGTTAAAGATGAGGCAACAAATTTAGCTTATAAAATTATTGAGAAAAAAAGAGTTACTAACTATGGTATCGGTGCTTGTTTAGCAAAAATTGCTAAAACAATATTAAATGATGAACTAAAAATGATGATGGTTGGAGCTTATTTAGATGGTGAATATGGAAACAAGGATATTTATACAAGTGTGCCATGTATTCTTGGAAAAAACGGAATTGAAGAAATTGTAAAATGAGATATTGCTGAAGAAGAACAAAAATTGTTAACAAATTCTTGTGATCGATTAAGAGAAGCATTAGATACAGCAAAAGCAGCAATAAAATAATAAAACTCCCTTAAATAATTAGGGGTTTTTTTATTTTAGGAATAAAATAAATATTAGAGGAGTGTTTTTTATGAAAGAACTATTAATTAAAGGACATGAGGGTAAAAATTTATATACTTATATTTGAGAAGATGTTAAAACTGTAAAGGGAATTTTACAACTTGTTCATGGTAGTTGTGAGCATTCAAAAAGATATGATGAATTTGCAAAATTCTTAAATGCTAATGGTTGAGTTGTTATTTCAAATGATCATAGAGGTCATGGTAAAACAGCAGATTTAAATAATAATGAATTGGGATATTTTGCAGATAAAGATGGTTGAGATATTTTAGTAAAAGATTTAAAAAAAGTTAATGATTATATAAAACAAAATTATAAAAATCAAAATATAGTAATGTTAGGACATTCTATGGGAAGTTTTTTAGCAAGAAGTTATGCCATTGATTTTTCTGAAACTATTCAAGGATTAATACTTAGTGGAACTGCTTGACAAAGTAATTTAGCTTTAAAATTCGGTAGAAAAATTGCTATTAGTAGACAAAAAAAATATGGGTCAAAAAATATAGATAAATTCATTTGAAATTTAAGTTATAAAAAATTTAATAAAAAATTCAATGAGAAATCTTCAACAGGAATGGAATGATTATCAATAGATGAAAATAATGTTAAGAAATTTATTGAAGATCCACTATGTGGTCAAATCTTCACAACTTCAGCGTTTAAAGATTTATTTGAAGGCTTAATATACATTCAAAATAATAAAAATATTAAAAAAATAAGAAAAGACTTACCAATAATTTTAGTATCTGGTTCAAATGATCCTGTGGGAAATTATAGTAAGAGTGTTAAAAAAACATATAAAAAAT
Organism: Spiroplasma floricola 23-6; assembly: GCF_002813555.1. Classification (NCBI taxonomy): domain Bacteria; kingdom Bacillati; phylum Mycoplasmatota; class Mollicutes; order Entomoplasmatales; family Spiroplasmataceae; genus Spiroplasma; species Spiroplasma floricola. Next base: position 1,142,870 of record NZ_CP025057.1, on the reverse strand, counting down.
TTAAAAAAGCTAAACTGAATACTAAATTAAAATTATATGAAAATTTAAGACATGAGATTCTTTTTGATATTAATAAAAAAGAAATTTTTGTAGATACATTGAGTTTTTTAAATAGCATTTAACTAAAGTTAAATGCTATTTTTATTTATTAAGTTCTATTAAACCTTTAAAAATTAGCTCCTCATCCAAAATAAAATTATCTTTGATAATTTCGTCTTTAAAATCGCTAGAGTTACCACCAGTGAATATAGCAAATTCATAACCTAAATTTTTAACAGTGGAACTTAACATTGTATAGTGAGCGTTAAAAGCTCCTGTATTTATGGCATCAACTGTATTTGTTCCATACTTTTTATTTGATTTACTATAAGCATTATCTTTTAAAAGAACTGCACTTGAAATTAAACAGTTTAGAGAGTTTTTTAACCCTGGACAAATTATTGCTCCCTTAAATTTTTTATTTTCTACGATTGCAATTGTAGAAGCTGTGCCCATAGAAACGATCGCTCCATTTTTAATATTGTGAGATTTTAAAGCTCCATAAAAATTACTAATAAAATCAGCACCAAGTTTGTTTATATCATCAACTTCAAAATCAGTTTTATTTATTTTCAAGTCACTTCTTAAATTCAATATGTCTATTCCAATATTGCTTGCAAAAGCTCTTAAAATATCATTTCATTCAGGAACTACAGAAACATAAACTATTTTATCAAAACTTATATTACTATTTTTAAAATAATTTACTAAGGCTTTACTTCTTCTTCATTGCGTATCTTTTGTTAAAGGTCTTATGATTTTTGTTAATTTACTTTGTTGACTGTCTCAAAGACGAAAATCAGCTGTGGTATTTCCAATATCTATTAAAAGTATTTTCATTTTTTTTCTTCTTTCTTTTAGAATATTTTATTACATAAAATATAATAAAGGAAAAAAATTTCATTAAAAAGGTTATAAAATTATAATGATATTAAAAAAGGAATAAATATGAAAAAAGCTATATATCCTGGGAGTTTTGATCCCTTTCATGATGGACATTTAAATATTTTATTAAAAGCAGCAAAACTGTTTGATGAAGTAATTTTAGTAGTTACAAAAAATATTTCAAAAGATAAAAATCCAGATTTAGTTCAAAGAATAGAGAAAATAAAATCAAAAATAAGATATTTAGATAATGTAAAAATTGAAATAAATCAAAACCAACTTACTGCAAACTTTGCAAAAGAGAGAAAAATAAATTATATAGTTAGAGGTATAAGAGATTCTCAAACATTGGATTATGAAATTGAATTACATGATGGTAATAAAAGTATATATAGTGAATTAGAAACAGTTTTATTTTTATCAGACAATGAAAATAGAAAAGTTTCATCTTCTTTATTAAAAGAAATAGAAAAATACAAAAGTGAGAGTTAAAATATGTGAACAATAAAAGAAATCGAAAATAAAATAAAATTAGTTGAAAAGAAACAAAAAATAGTATTTCCAGAGGGAAATCAACTAAAAATTCAAGAAAATGCTCAATTTTTAGTGGAGCAAAATTTAGCAAAACCAATATTATTATTTAATTCAAGAAAAGAAGTACCTAGCAATTTAAATGAAAAAATTGAAGTAGTTGTTCTTGAAGAGTATAACAAAGAAGAAATGATTGAAGTATTTTTGGAGGTAAGAAAGGGTAAACTTGATAAACCAACTGCTGTTGAGCTATTAAAACAAAAAACCTATTTTGGTGTATTGATGATGAAATTAAATTTAGCAGATGCAATGATTTGTGGCTTAGAATATACAACAGCTGATACTTTAAGACCTGCTTTACAAGTTATTAAAACATCTCCAGAGTATTCAATTGCCTCTTCAGTATTTCTAATGTCAAAAGATGAAAACATATATTTATTTACAGATTGTGCTTTAAATGTTGATCCAACTTCTCAACAATTAGCAGATATAGCTTCAATGGCAGCAAATTTTGCAAAGCAACTAAATGAAGATGATGTTCAAGTTGCAATGTTAAATTATTCAACTAAAGGATCAGGAATGGGACCTAGTGTTGAAAAAGTTAAAGAGGCAGTTGAAATACTGAAAACTAAAAATACTAAAGGTATATTGTTTGATGGAGAAATGCAATTTGATTCAGCATTTGACAAAAGCGTTAGAGATAAAAAATATCCAGAATCAAAAATTACTAAAGAACATGCAAATGTTTATGTATTTCCAGATTTAAATTCAGGAAATATAGGTTATAAAATAGCTCAAAGACTTGGTAATTATCAAGCTGCAGGTCCTTTTATTTTAGGTTTAAATAAACCTGTAAATGACTTATCAAGAGGAGCTACATTAGAAGATATAAAACAAACATCTATAATTACAATTTTTACATCAATGTTTAATGGAGGAAATAAATAATGATATTAGTAGTAAATGCGGGGAGTAGCTCAATTAAGTTTAAATTATTTGATATTAAAAATCCTGAAAATCCTAAATCATTAGTAGAAGGATTAGCAGAAAGAATAGGTGTTGATGGTAAATTAATCATTGAAGTTAATGAAAAAAAACATGTTTTTGAAGAGCAAATGATAGACCATTTACAAGCAGTTCAGTTAATTTTAAGTAAGTTTACTGAGTTAAAAATTATTGAAAAACCAGAAGATATTAAAGGTATTGGTTTTAGAGTAGTACATGGTGGTGACAAAATTGTCAATACAGTAGAATTAACACAAGAAATTAAGAAAATAATAGAGGAAAATATTAGATTAGCTCCATTACACAATCCAGGTGCTTTAACTTCAATTAATGCATTTCAAGAAAGTTTGCCAAAAGCTAAACTTGTTGGATGTTTTGATACTTCATATCATCAAACAATGCCAGAAATTAGTTATATGTACTCAGTACCTTACAAATGATACAAAGATTTAAAAGTTAGAAAATATGGTTTTCATGGGATTAGCTATGATTATATTACATATAAAGCTCAAGAAATATTTAACAAAAATAAAGAAGATTTAAATTTAATTGTTTGTCATTTAGGTAATGGAGCAAGTATTTGTGCTATTAAAAATGGAAAATCATATAATACAACAATGGGATTAACTCCTTTAGCAGGTTTAATGATGGGAACAAGAAGTGGAGATATTGATCCATCAATTCTTCAATATGTTTCTAAAGAAACAGGAAAAAATGTATTTGAAATTACAGATATGTTAAATAAGGAATCAGGTTTGTATGGTATAAGTGAAATAAGCAGTGATATGAGAGATGTAGTTGATGCAGCCTCAAAAAATAATGAACAAGCTAAACTTGCTTTAGAAATTTACACACAGACTGTTGCTGATTTTGTAGTCAAATTTGTAAATCAAATTAATAGCAAAATTGATGGAATTATATTTACAGCAGGTATTGGAGAAAATGCTTCAAATATAAGAGAAAGAGTTGCTCAAAAGTGTGGTTTATTAGAATTATCAATAGATTCTAAATTAAATGATCAAAAATATGGAGATTATTTAAAAATATCTTCAACAGATTCAAAAATACCTGTTTTTAAAGTAAGAACAAATGAAGAATTAATGATTTGCAAAGAAACATTAAAATTTTTATAAAATATTTCTAAAAATCAAATTTCAGGTTTGGTTTTTTGTTTTTAATTAGATATAATTTTTATATTGAGAAGTCGGGTGAGAGTAAATGAAACTTAATAAAGATTTTGAATTTTCTTTAAAGGTCATGGTTTTAATATTATTAATTTCCTTTTTAATATTAGACTTTGTACTTCAAATATATTCACCTAAAAAAAATCTTGAAGGTTTACCAGCAATTGAAAGATTAAATATATATTATTCTTTTTTTACAACACAATCTAACTATGCAGTAGTTCTATATTTAGTAGCTGCCTTGTTTATGAAAAGAATATATAATTCAAAACCGGTTTTTGGTATTGAATTAGCTATGACAGTTTATATTACAGTAACAATGTTAGTTTTCTGATTTGGTCTTTTAGCATCAAGTGATGAAATGGATGCATATTATCCATCAAATTGAATTTCTACAATGGTTTTACATTTGTGTATACCAAGTATTATGATAGGTTACTTTTTATTATCTTGTGGAGATCAATATTTTTCTGCTAGAAGATATTCAAAATTTGCACTTCCTTTGACATGTACTTATCCTGCAGGATATTTAGCTTTTGCAATGATAAGAGGTGAAATTCGATTTAATTACTATTCGCCGGAACTTTTTAAAAAAATTTATTCTCTTCCTGCAGATAGTTGGTTTTGGACAAATATCTGAAACTCAGATAATGGAGTTATTGACCAAACTAGACACTTTAGTCAACAAATGTGATATCCATATTGATTTTTAAATATTCATCAATTTAAATTAGAAGCAAATGGAACAGTTTTTAGTGAAAATTTATTACCACAATGATTTATACTTCTTGTTTTTGTAATATCTTGCTTTGCTATAACTTTTCTAGTTGTTGGTTTACAATTTGTATATTTAAGTTGAAATAATAAAAAATTCTATAGATGACATGATATTGAGGGAAATCTTATTACAAGTGAAGAACATGCCTATCGTAAACAAAAAGCTAAATTGAAAAAAAGTACTGCAAAAAATGAATATAAAATGACTCTACTTCATAAAAAAACAGCTTATAAAGTATTTTTAAAAAGTATTAAATCACTACCAAAAAAAGAAAGAATAAAAAAGAGAAAAGAATACTTTAAAGCTAGATTTTTAGAAGAAAAAGTAAAAAAAGCTGCTATAAAACAACAGAAAATACTGAAAAAAGCAAATAAAGAGCAGATTAAAAGATTTATTGTTTCTTTAAATTATAAGGATAGACCTTTTGTTAAAGAAAATCTTAGAGAAGCAGAACGTTACAAGAAACTTGTAAAAAAAGGAGTCATTATATTTAAAACTAAGTATGTTGATTAGCTGTTTTAAAAATAATATTTTATATATTAATATGTTAACTAATAAAGGTAGGATTTTGCCTTTATTTTTTATATAATTATAGATAGTGGATATTTTAAAAAGGAGCGATGCTTTATGGTTCATATGAGGGTTAGAAATTTACCATCTAAAGGAATTTTAAAAGAATGATTATTTTCTGATGAAGAAATTAATTTTGGACAAGACTTTGCTCTTATAGAATTAGATGATGGGTCTAAAATTAATATAAAATCCAACTATAATGGTATAATTACAAAAACTATTAATTTAGGAACTTCTGTAAAAAATGGAAGTATTTTAGCAAATATTGCTGTTGGTGAAAAAGAAATACAAAAATTTAAAAATAAAAGTATTAAAAAAACAAATTCTAAAAAGAATAATGAAGAAGAAATTTTTATTTCAACACAAGAAGATGAACCTAAGTTAGAAGGTGTTGAAACAGTAGCTGATTCATTTTCAGGAGCTGTTGTATATGATAGATATAATCAAGCAGTCACACCTTTTTCAACAGGCAGAGATGACATTATGGATACTTTACAAAAAGTTCAAAAAATGGAGGAAAAAGATCAAAGCATGAGTCAAGGAAATCAACAACCAAAAGATAAGTTTGCTCAAATGAGAGCTAATATAAAAGACTCAATTAAAAATGCTCCTCAAAATAAAGTTATAGGTGATTTAACAAGAGAAGAATTACTTAAAATGACTAAAGAAGACATAAATGAAGAAGCTGGTAGTAATTTATTTTCGACAAATAATTCATCAGGAGTAAGTAAGTTTAGACAATTAGTTCAAGCTAGAAAAGAAAAACTTTTAGAAGAAAATGATTTTAAAGAGGCTCAAAATGAAAATCAAGTAATTGATGCAATGTCAAAAACTGATGAAAAAGGTAGACCTTTAATAATGAGAAATATTATTCAAGCTAGAATGGAAAAATTAAATAATGCTGGGGGAGATCCAAGTGTTCTTGAACAAAATATAGTAGCAACAAAAAGTAATGCTATACTCGATAATCAAAGACTTAAAAGCTCTGCTAATAATGTCAACAGTACACAAGAGGTTGAAAAAATGAAACAAAGAGATTTTGACGTTAATTTAAAGAAAACATTAATAAAACAAGGATCTTCTCAAGATGGTCTTTTTGGAATATCATATGGGTCTTATATTGAAAGTGATGAAGAAAATACAATTGATGCAAATGATTTAAGTCCTCATAGTGGAATTATTATGCCTAAAAAGAAACCAGAGGAATTAGTGGAAGAGATTATTCATAAACCAACCAAAACTTATGCTGAATCAAAACTTTCAAATCTTTATGATACTTCAAGAAGATGAGATATTATAAAAAATCGTGATGAGAGAAATCTTATTAATCAAAGAAGAAAAGTGGTTGAAAAAGGAATTCAAGAAGATAATATGGATTTCAATAAAAAAATTAATGAAATTGGTATTCCAAAAGAATTTTTAAGAGAAGTACCTCATCAAGACCCTATTACTGGAGCTATGCTCTATATTCCTTATAATCAAACACCAAAAGGAATAGAAGAGTTTGAAGCTTGACTAAGAGCTACAAATCTATATACTGCATATAAAGAAAAACAAAATATTGAAACTACTCAAGAAACTTTAAGCAATATTCGAGTGCCTTTTAAAAGAACTCATGAAAATATAATTGTAGAAAATACAGAACAAATAGAGCCTACTCAGGATTTTGAAGAAGAAAAAATATTGGTTAAAACACCAAAAATTATTCAAAAAGAAATTAAAACAGAAATTGAGAAGAAAGATGATGAACTTGTGAAAGTATCAGATAAAAAAGTTGCAGATGAAACTTTGGAATTTTTAAAAGATCAAATTAAAGATTTGCAAAGAACTTTAAAAGAACAAAATCAATTAAATGCAGCAACTTCAAAATTAAATCAACAATCACATTTTAATGCTGGAACAGATACATTTGGTCAAATGATGCAATATATGTTAATGCAAAATATGATCCAAAATATGAATCAAAATCAAAAAAGAGAACCTAACAGAGAATTTAATGCAAATGATTTAAAAGCAATAATTAAAGATGAAATTAATTCATTTGCAAAAGATTTAAAAGAAAAAAAATGTCAAGAAGAAGAAAGAGCTCGATTAGAAAGAGAAATAATTGAAAGAGTTGAAAGAGACTTAAAAGAAAAATGAGAATTTGATAAAAAAGAGAGAGAGAAAGAAAATATTCAGGATGTAAATTTTGAAAAAGATAAACCAGATAACTCTCTAGGTTATTTACAATTTGAATCTAATGATGAAAATAAAGTTGTTGAAAGAACTAAGGTAAATAAAAATAGAAATCCAGCAGTTAAATCAATGATTTTAAGTCAAAATTTTATACCTCCTCTTACTATTTCAACTGAAATAGATATGAGTGCTATTTTAAAATTAAAACACATGTTGAAACAAACTCAAAATAATATTAAATTTACTACAATTTCATTTATAGCAAAAGCTATTTCTATTGCTCTTGAAGAATATCCAAAATTGAACTCAAGTTATGATGCTGAAACAAATGAAGTATTAATTAAAAAATATCATCATATAGGTCTTGCAACAGAAACAACAGAAGGATTAATTATTCCTGTACTTAAGTTTGTGGAAAAGTTATCAATAAAAGAAGTGGCAATAGATATTAAAGAAGTAACTTCAAGACTTAGATCAGGAGAACTTTATAATTATGAAGTTGATGGAAGTACAATTACGATTGCCAACTATGGAAATATTGGAGCAATTCAAGCAACTCCAACAATTTTTTATCCAAACGCTGCAGTTGTTGGTGTAGGTAAAGTTGTTAAAAAGCCAGTTGTAGTTGATAATGAAAAATTAGCTATTAAAGCAATAATGAATATGAGTTTAACAGTAGATCAAAGAATTATTGATGCTGCAGAAGCAGGACAATTCTTGGCAAAAGTTAAATCAATTCTTGAAAAACCAGAAATTTTTACTGTTTCTTAAAATACAATAATTTATTGTATTTTTTTTATTCTTTTTTAACACATAAAATATTTTTTTAGTATAATAAGTAAGTGAAATATTTTCATGGCGTGTATGGCGAAGTGGTTAACGCTCCGGATTGTGGTTCCGGCACTCGAGGGTTCAATTCCCTTTACACGCCCCATTTAAGAAACTAAAATCTCTTTTAAATAAAAGAGATTTTTTTTATTTTAATTGACGATAGTTTAATTGAGGTGATAAACATTTTAAATATATCTTTAAAAGATGAAATAAAATTTACACAAGAAAATCAAAATAAAGAGTTTATAAAAGTAAGTCCTGTTGAAATGAATAGTTTCAATATTGATACTATATTTATTAATGAGAAATTTACTTATAACAAAAAGGAGTACTATAGATTATTTATAAGACCAAGTTTATCTAATGCAGAAGGATATGATTATTTTGATAATTTTTTTAAAAAAACTTATCAAAATGAAGCCCAAATTTATTTTAAGATGGGAATGATTCAATTTTATATAAGAACTAAAAATGGTATTCAACCAATTAAAAATGGTAAAGAAGACTTATTTAAAATTCCAAGTTATATAATTACTGCAAAAAGAAATGGCAAATATATATTGAATGATTTTGATTTTATAAAATTAGATATTCCTGCAAGTTTAATTGAAGATCAACAACAAATATTTATTTCTTATAGTGCTAGTTATGATGTACAAGGATTTGAATTAAAGCCACATACAAATTATGGAAGTATTGAAATAGATAGAAGAAATTTAACTCAACACAAGTATGAAGAAAATCAATGTACAATTACAATTGCTAATTTAGCCTATAGCTATATAAATTATGATTTTAATTTTAAGTATAAAAGAAATTATTTTGAGTTGCTAAGAAATGATATAAAAATTAAAACCTATTCAAGATATTCAAATACAATAGATCCTATTATGACTTTGGAAAATAAATATAGTTTATGAGATTATTTAGATTTATCAATTTTAGGAAATAAAATGACTTCCTTTTTGAAACTTTATTTAAAAGGATTAAATAGAACAGAGTTTTTAACTTCTACTCCAAAGTTAAAAAGTGATTCCAATTTTGGCAGCTATTATAATGTTAAAAAAGTAATAGATGAGGTTAAACAAAAAGAAGATAATTATGAAATAGTTAGTTTAAATAGGACAAAATATTTATTTACAAAAAATATAGTTGAGGATAGTGAAGTAGGGACAAAAGGGATACTTTGAAATCCATTGTATAATAATTCAATTATTTATAGTAGATTTATTAATCTTAACTCAAGATATTTTTTAGTTGATTATACTTATGATAATTTTGAAAATGATATCTACAAGATTAATTATTCTTATGATAAAGTGAATAAAAAGTATACTTATTTAATTAATTATAAAATAGAGGAGTTAAACAATATAGGATGAAAAAATAAAGAAAGGATAATAAATTATATAAATGAAAAAGAAAAAAAATTATAAGCTGTTTTTTGTATCAATTTTATTATTATTTACAATATCTATTTTGAGTTTTTTAATATATTCTTATACTAAATCTAATAATGTAGAAATAAAAGGAGAAAACGATACTCAAGAGAAAGAAAAGCCATCAGTTATTAAAAAAACTGATTTCGCGAAAAAAAACTTGAGCATTAACTTTAGTTTAGAACAAAAAATATATATTATAAATTTTTCAAAGGAAAAACTTTTTAAAATGAATGAGTTTAAATATTATTTTATATTAGAATTTAATAAACTAGGACCAAAAAATAACTCAATTAATTTGAGTTATTTAATTAATAATCCAAAAAAACCAACTGAGATAAGTGTAAAATATGATGGAACTAATAAAAGGGCGAGGGAAAAAGTAAGGGGGTAAGAAATACCCCAAGTAAATAAAAAAACTGCTATAAAAAGCAGTTTTTATTTTGATTAAGAAAGTAAAGGTGATCTAAGCTATCTGCAAATACGCAGTTTAACATTTTTGCACATATTGTGCTCTATACCTAAAAAATAAAATAAAATAAAAAAACGTCATGACTATAAATATAAAAATTTAAAAAAGTTGCTAAAGCTATTAAATGCTTAACAAAACAAATGCAATTATTTTTTATAGTACCTAAATGACAAAAATAAATATAAATAATTGGATTATAATCTTTGATTATTCTCTTGAATTATTTATAAAAACCATTTAAAAATAAAATTAATTACTTTAAACTTAGAAATTAATTTTAAATTATTAATAATCTTTGATTATAATCACTTGATTATAAAAAAATTGAAAACTAAATAAACAAAATTTTCCCCAGGGAAAAATAGAAAGGACATCTATGGGGAGTGAAAATCAAAAAGTGTGGTTATTGAACCATTGATTTAAGGGTTGAAATAGTAATAAAACAGCTTTTGCAATTCAAAGCCCTTGAAATACAAACGGACTAATTTGAATTTATAAAAATTACTATTTATCTAGTAAATATAAGAATCGTTTTGGAATTGAAGTTAACATTGTTAATTTTAAAACCAAGGAAATTCATTACTATCAAGAAATAATTTACTCTTTAGGAGAAAAGCAAGTAAATCTGATTTCAGGTAAAATTTTAGCTAATTTCTTTGAAGAATTAAATAATAAAAATTCTCAAGAGTATAGAGAATTTGTAACAAAATTTATAGGAGAAAAAATTTATGATTAAAACTAAATTTAATGTTGATCAAGATTTAGATTATACAAAATTTGATTCTTTATTTGAAAAAGCTAAACAAAAAGAAAATTTTAAAAATAATGGAATTTATATCTATGGTAAACCAGGAGTTGGTAAAACCACTTTTATTAATAAATTCGTTGAAAACTCAAGATCTAATTTTGAATTAGTTAATGTCTCACAATGAATCAAATCTCATCAAAGTGCTTGAGAAAATGGCTATGAAGGAATTTATGCTCCTAGTCCTAGTCGCTTAGCTCAAAAACAAATTTTAATTTTAGATGATTTAGGCAGTGAATTTATTCACAAATCTACACTTCCTTATATTTACAATTTATTAAATGAAAGATTTGAAAAGAGTAAACAAGATAATACTTTAATTACAATAATTACTTCAAATTATGATTTAGATAAGTTAGAAAAAAACTATAGTACTAAATCTGATAATATAACTTCTTCAAGAATAATTTCTAGATTAAAAGGATTAATGAATTTAAATATAGAATTTGAAGGAATTGATAAAAGATACTCCAATGAAGTTGAAAATAAAAATTTTGAATATATTGATTTTTAATTTTCCCCAGGGAAAAAATGGATAAAATAATATTTTTAATTGGAGTAGGAGGCACAGGTGGTCTTCTTGCTGGAAAACTAGCAAAATTTTTATCAAATAATGATAATTTAGTATTAATTGATGGAGATAAAGTTGAATATAAAAATGTCACAAGACAACCTTTTCAAACTCATGATGTTTATAACTTCAAGGCTGAAAGTTTAGCTAAAAAAATAAATAGTATAAGTAGATTTAAAAATTGTTATTCTATTAATAAATTTTTAAATAAAGAGAATTCTTTATTTAAAATAATTAAATCTTTTAATAATACTTTTAATAATACTTTTAATAATACTTTTAATAAAGTAATAATAATAAGTTGTGTTGATAATCATAAAACTAGAATATTTATTGAAAAATCAACAGATATGTTTAAAGATTGATTATCAGAAAAAGATTTTAGTTGAATCGGATATTCTAAAACTTCGGATGTAATTTATATTGATTCAGCAAATGAAGATGTATATGGTGATATTTTAATTAATGAATTTAGAAGCAATATTTATAATTTAAAAATTGAAAAAGAAACAGAACTAAAAATATCAGAAGAAAGTTGTGAAGAGTTAATAAATGACGGAGTTGTTCAACAATTTGCAACAAATGATCAAACAAGCAATTTAATTTTAAAAGTTTTATCAAATATTGATATGTATATAAAAAAGAAATATCATATTAAGTTTTGTGAATTTAATTCTAAAATTGAAAAAATTAAAGAAAGTATTAAAAATGGAAAAACACCAAATTAGTACATTTATTAGTAATTTAAAAATTATTAAAGATTGTAATGTAGAAAGAATCTATTTTTTGAAAAAACATATTATAAATAAAATTTATTTGTTAGCTTGACAAAGAGATAAATTAATAAAAAATATTGCAGTTTATAATAAAGTGCTCATACCTAATCATGATAAGTTTGATTTATATGAAACAATTTTACTTAATATAAATCAAAATTTATCAGAGCCTAATTTTATTTTTGAAAAAAATAAAAATAAATTATTTGTTACAACAAAGTATTTAACTAAAATTCCTAAATATCAAAAAGAGTATTTATTACAAAACTTTAAAAGTTCAGAAAATATAAAAATTTTAGATTTAAAAAATGAATTATATTTTGAAATAATATCAATAACTAATAAAAATCAAAATCAAGATATTTTATTTTTAAAAGAATTGGAAGAAAAACGTAAATTGATAAAGGAGCTTATAGATGAAGCTAAATTTAAAAGAAATAAAAGAGATTAAACTTTTAGATGCAAACCCTTTAAAGAATAAAAAAATTATTGATAAAAGTAAATACAATGAATTTATTAAAAAAAATGAAAACAGTTTTACTGAGTTAGAACTTATTCAGTCAATTAGAAAAATATCTAAAACATGATACATATATGAAAAACTTAGAGCACAAATTTGTGGATGAGGTGAATTAGATTTAAATTGAGTTATTAAAATTAAAGAAATACTTGATCAAAATCCTAAATTATTAAAACTTAATGTAAATAGTTTTTATAATTTTATTCAACTAAAAAAAGAAGTTGAAAAAGAAACAAAAACTTCATCTATACCTGAAAAAGAGATAACTTGTACAGAAATTACTTTTGAAAGGAATGATGATTATGAAATCCTTTTCTAAATTGAAATTGGAGTTTGATAAAAATGATAAAGGTTATTGTAAAGTAGAATTAGAAAATAAAAGTGGAATTAATCAATCTGGATGAATTAAATTTAATGAATTTTTAAATTGATTATTTATTAATACAAAAAATAATATTGATAAAATTGGAAATATAAATTTTTCAAAAAAACTTATTGCTATGAAATCCAATGATTCTTCTGATTTTTATTTCTTTTATTATGAACCTTCTATAAGAGATATTTTTGCTTATAGCAAAGGTAAATATATTCACAAAACTATATTTTTGCCTCAACTAATTGCAGAAGTTAGATTAGATAAATTAAATATTTCCAATAACTGAAATATTCGATTATTTGCATTTAGTGGAGAATTAAATGAAAAAACTAAATTTTTCTCAATGCGCTTACCTCATTTTTATGAATCTGGAGATTTATGTTTGGGAAATCTTAATTCTTTAAAAAAAATAAAAGAGTTAAATGAATTAGATAATCTTATAAACTATATATTCTCTACAAAATTTAGTCATGAATGAACTGAAATAAATGAAGAGTTTACAAAACCAGTACATTTCTTAAAAGGATTAGAAGGTTTAAAACAATACAAAAAAATTAATGAAAAAATACTTTTTAATAAAAGATAGAAAGATTTTCCCCAGGGAAAAATAAAGGTAAAAAATATGTCAATATTTAATGAAAATCAAGAAACAAAAGTAACATGACCAGCTTTTAAATTTAAAACTGGTAAAAAAATTAAAGAAAAAATAAAGACAGATAATTCTAATGAAAATGAAAGTAATAATAAAGAAAAAGAAGTTAATAAAGCAAAAACTTCAAAAGAAAAACAAAAAGTTGAAGAAATAGAAGTAGATGAAATTATAGATATTCCAAAAGGTTCTATTTTAAGAATAGATGGTGAAGAATTTCAAATACATATATCTATTAAAGAAAATGAAGTTATTGATCAAAATTACATTCATAAAAAAGTTGTTAATCCAAATGGAATTATTAATAAATGAGAATATAAAAATGCTGAGCTTAAATATGATAAAGAAGATAACATATTTTACTATGTAATAGAATCTCCTAAGAAAGGATAAAAATATATGGCAGTAAATAAAATCAAAGAAATTGAACTTGAAAGAATTCTTCCCAATCCTTTTCAACCAAGAAAAAGTTTTAATAAAGAAAAAATTGAGGAGTTAGCAAATTCAATTAAAAAGGTGGGTTTACTTCAACCTATAATTGTAAATTTAAATAATAAAAATGAGATAAAACTTATTGCAGGACAAAGAAGATTAGAAGCTTGTAAGTTACTAAATAAAAAAACTATTGAATGTATTATTTTAGTAGGAAATGCAACTGAAAAAGATTTTAGACAAGCATCAATTATTGAAAATATTCAAAGAGAAGAAATGAGTTCATATGAAACTTCATTAAGTATTAAGGAGCTCTATGATTCTGGAATGACTCAAGAAGATATTGGTGAACAACTTGGAAAGTCAGTTAGTTGAGTAAATAAAATGTTAGCAATTAATAATTTAGATGAACAAGCAAAAGAAAAAATTGAAAATGGTTCTATAGAAATTAGTAAAGCTTCAATTATTGCAAGTCAAAAAAATTTATCTAATGAAGAAAAAAATGATTTAATTAACGAAGTTATTAGCAATAAAGTTTCAAAAAAAGATTTAGAAGAAAAAGTTAAAAATAAAGTTGGAGAAGATTTTTATATTCAAGAACAAGAAATTTGTTTAGCTTTAGAGAATAAATATAAAGTTAGTATAAAAAATAATAAATTAATTATAAATTTTAAAAATTTAGATCAGCTAAATCAGATTGTAAATTTATTTAAAAGGTAGGTGTTTGTATGGCTTATAAATTATTAGAAAAAAATCATTACTTATGACTTTTAAATATTTCAAAATATCATGATTATGATGAAATTCATCAAGCTTTAAAAATAATTAGAGAAAAAAAGAAAATAGTTGATGATAAAGAAAAATGAGTTAATCAAACTACTTTAAGTAGAAACAGATATTGAATACTTTCTACATTAATGGATAAATACAATTATAATGATCTTCTAAATTCTTTAAATCAAATATTTTCAAGATAATAAATAAAAAGAGGATTTTAAAATGTGTCAAAAATGTAAATTTAAAAATAAAGAACTGATTTCATATTATTTAAATAATGAGTTAATAAAAGTCTGTCATAATTGTTACAAAAATATAAGAAGAGGAGATTAAATATATGAATATTACAAATCAGTCAAAATTAATTAATAGTAAGTTATGTCAAAACTGTAATAAAAATATTTGAAATAAAAAGAAAATATATTTTGAGTTTAAAGATACAAAAAATAATGGTCCCATTTATTTGAAATTAAAATTATGTGATTCTTGTAAAGACGTATGAGTTAGTTTTTTAGCAAAAGGTAATTTTAAAATATTAGCTAAGTTTTTTGATTGAAATAAAAATAATTTGCCTAAAGATTATACTGGATTATTTTGACCTCCAGATTTAAGAGAAACAAATTAATGAAGTCAATAGAAAAAAAGAAATTTACTTATATACAAGAATATTGCCCTAATTGTAATGAGATTACAGAGAATAGTGAAATTTTATCAGATGATATTGTAGAAACTTGATGATGTAAAAAATGTAAAAAGGAATTCTGTGAAAGTTGTTATGAACCACATTGAATGGAAACAGAAGATGATGAATGGGGATTATGTGAGGAGTGTTACAATGCAAACAATGAAAACTAAAAAAATAACTAAATACTTTCAAAATTATATTTTGAGTGGTGATAAATCTTTTGAAATTACAAAAGATAGTGATTTAGAAGGTATTGTTGAATTACAAGTAGTTTGTAATGGAGTTAAATTTCACGAAAGAAAAGAAAAAAAATGCCCTCACGATTGACCTGATTATTTTGAAGAAATTCAAGAAAATAAAAAAAATATACTTTTTAAGTATGGTTGTTATAGGGTTAAATCAAGTGTAAAAGTTAAATTGCAAAAAACTATTATGAATGCATTGCATATTGCTTGATTTATTCAACATAATTTGGAGATGTATTCTACTTCAAACAATATGAAATGAGAAATGTTTAATTCTATAAGAATTTTTTTGAAAGAATATTTTAAGCAAGGAGATAGTTTATATTGATATAACATAACTCATATTTGACACAATGAGCAATGAATGACTTATGAAGATTATAGAAAAAATAATAGAGAGCAGGCAAGATAAAATGATAATTTGAATATTTTTTGGTATTTTGGGGTTTTTAATATGATTATCAATCACTGGAGCATTTTTTCTTGAATGATTAAATTGATATGAAAAGTTAAAAGAGAAAAAAATTTATAATAAGAGAAAAACTATAGTAGGTATATTTTTAACAATTTTATTTCTTGCTCCAGTTGGTTGAATTATTTGAATACCAATTTATTGATTAACATATGGAATACATAAATGAAAAGCTTGATTTAATGAACCTGAAGCTTTTAAAAAAATCAAAAATAAGGAAAAATTTTAGATGTTAATTAAAGATACTTATATTTTAATAACTTCAAAAGAAGTAAATAAATTATGAGCTCATAGTGTTAATTGTTACTGTTCTCAAGGAAGTGTTTGTGAAAATATTAATATTTTAGAAAAGATTGATAGTAAAGGTTTATTTAAAATTAAAAAACTTAATAATTGCATTTGTCAAAAAAATATTATTTTCAGAACCTGTATGTCGTGTATGGGAATCTGTGGTGATAAAAAAGAAATTATTATCAATGATTATGAAGTGTGAGATTTAGAAAAAAGGGATTTAACCTTTAATTGAAATAATTATCTTTTCTATGAAAACGAAAAATCAAAATTAAAAAATATAAGAGATTTTTTAATAGACAATAATTTAAAATATTGTTTTGAATTAAAAATTAAAGAAAAAGGATAGTAAAAAAATTAAATAAAGAAAGAAGGAAAATTATGATAGAAAATGATAAAGAAAGATGAAAAAAAGTAGTGAAGTTAATAAATAATGAAATCAAAAAATTAAAAGAAGTGAAGGAAAGATATAAGAAGCTATTGAAGGAGATAAATAATGAGTAGAATGTCAAGAAAAAAAACCTTAAAGCAAATGTATGAAGAATTAGAATATTGAAAAGCAGGAAAAGAAGCTATTAAGTTACAAAATAGTCATGCAATTTGAATGTATGAATTTCCAAATTTATCAGTTATAGAATACGATACCTTAATAAAAATTCAAAAAGAAAAAATTAAGAAAAGAAAGGTATTAAATAAAAAACTAAAAATAGCTAAATTAAATAAAGAAAGATAGAGAAGGAATATATATGAAACTAAACTTAGAAACTTTAATTAAAAAATTAGACTTAGAAACTAAAGAAAAAACAACAGATAAATTTTGAATAGAATCAGCTAAAAAGCTAATAATTGATAATTTTGAAGAAAATATAAGTATTGAACAACTAGAATTAAAAATTAGTAATCTAAAAGTAAATAATGAAAATGAAATTTCTATTATAGCACTAGCAAAAAGTATTTTAGGTGATTATGAAAAGAAAGAAGGTTCAAAAATTTGTTATTTTGGTAAATCAAATAAAAAAATAAAAATATTTAACCAAAAAGAAATTCAAAATTTTCAAAGAAATGGAATAGTATTTTTATTTTCTAATCCTGAAAGAGAAAGTTTTAATAGGGATAAAAAAAGAAGTGATATATATAAAAAAATAATTTAAATATTGAATTAGTTATGGGACTAACTGGAAGTGGGAAAACTGAATATATTAAATTAAAATATTGTTTTATGTGTAAAACAAAGATATCTAAGGGTAAAAAAAATATAAAAGTACCATTATTATATAATAAAGATTTTTATGAAGGAATAAAAATAAAAAGAGCTGTTTGTTCTTCAAAGTGTAAATCAGATTTTAAATTTGCTCCATTTTATAATAATTTATATTTAAAGTAGTCAACTTGTTAAAAATTTTTCAATATTATCTAATTTATATAGAAAGAAGTAGAAAATATGCCAATTTATTTATCCATTATAATAATTATTTTATTTTTTATTAATACAAGTATAACAACTTATTTTATTTGAAATTATAAAATAAAAAAACCAAGTTATGCAAAACAGTTATTTATTTTTATGACAATTATATTTAATATATTAAAATTTATTTGTTTTTCAATGTTATTGTTTCTTATTTAGAAGTTTTTACATATATTTTTAGTACATAGATATTATATAATCCTTTTCTAGATATAAATATTATATATCAAACTTAAATATAGAAAGAAGTTGATTAAATGACTAAACTAGTTATATTAGAATCACCAGGTAAAATTAAAAAAGTAAGTCAGTTTTTAAAAGAAATTGATAGTAGTAATAATTACATTGTAAAAGCTTCAATTGGACATGTTAGAGAACTTTCAAATGAAAATGACTTTAATATGGGAATTGATTTAAAACAAATGAATCCAATTTATAAAATTTCAAATGATAAAAAACAAGTTGTAAATGAATTAATTGAACAAGCTAAAAATGTAAAGGAAATAATTATTGCAACAGATCCTGATAGAGAAGGTGAAGCAATTGCTTTTCATTTATTTGAAATATTAAAAAAATATAATAATAATTTTAAAAGAATGAGATTAAATGCTATTACAAAAGAATGTATTCAAAAAGAATTAAATAACTTAAATGAAATAAACCAAAGTTATGTAAACTCTGCTATTACAAGACAAATGCTTGATAGAATGGTTGGGTTTAGAATTTCTCCAATTTTGCAAAAAACTATTGGAGCTGCTAGTGCAGGAAGAGTACAAAGTGCAGTGTTAAAAATATTGTGTAATAGACAAAAAGAAATTGAAGCTTTTGATAAAAAACAATACTTTTATATACAAGATGAAGTTATTAAAGATATAATTTTTAAAAATTATATTTATAATGAAAATAACAAGTTAGTAATTAATAAAATTTATGATAAGCAAAAAGTTTTAGAGTTAAAAAATAGTTTAAATGATAGTTTTATTGTAAAAGAGATAAAAGAAACTAAATTTGAAGAAAGTAATTTTAAACCATTTTCAACAGCAGATTTATTAAAAGCAGCTAAATCAAAATTAAAGCTAAAAACTAAAGAAACTACTCAATTAGCTCAAAGTTTATATGAAAAAGGATTAATAACTTATATTAGAACTGATTCAAATAATTTAGATCATGAAACTGAACAGAATTTAATTAAATTTATTATTAATCATTTTGGACAAGATAAATTGGGCAAACTTATTAAAACTCAAACTAAAGAAACAGATCAAGAAGGACATCCAGCAATTACACCAACTCATTTTGAATGACTTGTTGAAGACATTGACAATTATTGTAGTGAGCAATTAAGTAATAAAGAAAAAGAATTGTATTGATTAATTTGGCAAAATACAATTAATTCAATTTATCAAAAGCCAAGTGGTATTAAAAAAGAAGTTTTCTTAGAAAATAATGGAAGTATTTTTTATACAAATTTAAAGCAGTTTATTAATAAAGGTTATTATGAAATTGATAAAAGTTTGGAATTAGCTAAAAATATTGAATTTAATTACTTTAAAGATAGCAAATTAAATGTAAGTAATTTAGAAATTATTGAAGATTATGATAAAGCTCCAAGCAAACTAAATGAAATTAGTTTAATTGAACAGTTACAAAAATTAGAAATTGGTCGACCTAGTACTTATAAAACAGCAATAGAAGTAAATGTTTTAAGAGGTTATGTTGAATTAGAAAAAACTAAATCTGAATCAATGATAGTTAATGAATTAGGTTTAAAAGTTAATAACTTTTTAGAAGAAAATTTTAAAAGTATTATAAATTTAGATTTTACTAAAAACATGGAAAAAGACTTAGATTTAATAGCTAATAATAAAATAGTTAATCATAAACAATATTTAAAGGATTTTTATTTAAAATTAGATAATTTATCTACTAATTACAATTTTGATGGATTAAAGTGCTCAAAATGTCAAATAGGCTATATTCTAGAGAGAGTAAGTAAAAAAGGAACAAAATTTAAAGGTTGTTCAAATTATCCAAACTGTGATTTTATTAAGTTTAATAAACCAGATTATTCAAATAATAAATTATGTGAAATTTGTAAAAATGGTTACATGATCGAAAGAAGTTATACTGATAAAAAAACCAAAAAAACTAAGAAATTTATAGGTTGTTCAGACTACCCAAGTTGTAAAAATGCAGTATTTTAAGCATTTTTATTACTTATTTTTAAAACTAAATAATATTAAAATTACTGCAATAAAGATTGCAGTTTTTATTTTATAATTTTAGTGAAAAGGTAAAAGAAAATGGAAAGAAAAATAAATAAAGTGCATATTAAAGCTAATTGATATGCCAGAATTATAGAATTTATGAATAAAGCAACATTTAATAATCAATTTAAGGTTTGATATGTAGAATCAAAATATCTAAAAACATGAAATAAGTGAGCAGGGGGAATACCATTTTATAGACCACCAGCCTTTATTAAAGAAAATACAACTTTAAATGGTATAGGCAAAAGTTACTATATTGAAAATGAATTATTACAAAAGTGTATTCAATTTTGAAAAGAAAATTATGAAATAAAATGATGAAAGTAAGTAAATTTTTAAGAAAATGAGATTTTTGAAGTCTTATATATACTTTTAATTAATACAATAGTTAAATATAAGTTTTTAATGTGTAAAGATACTTTACAAAAAAGAAAGTTAAAAATTAAAGAGGATAAATAAAATATATTTTTCTAATAAAAAAGATAAATGATACATCTTACCATATGCAGTTAAACCAATTTTAGAATTTTTAAAACCAAATTCAAATATATTATGCTCTTTTGATACTAAAAATAGTGAATATGTAAATGTTTTGAAAAATGCAGGACATAATCTAACTTATAGAGATATTAAAGAAGGATTTGATTTTTTTAGGATGTTTTATTATTTGATTATATAATTTCAAATCCACCATATAGTTTAAGAAAGGAGGTTTTTAATAAATTAGAAGAACTGAATAAATCATTTGCGATGTTAGTTCCTTTAGTTTCAATTGCTTTAAAACCAATAAGGGGAAAATTACATGACAAACAATTATTACTTTTTGATAAAAGAATTAAATTTAAATCTGAAGAAGGAATGATTTGTAAAAATCCACCAAGTGAAACAGCTTATATTTGTAAAGATATTTTACCAGTTCAAATATTATTTAAGAAATTAGGAGAATATTTGAATGACTAAAATCCAAAATGATTTTTATGACATTTTAAATAAATTTAAAAAAGAAAAATAAGATTATGATAAATTAGATCTAAAAACTCAATGAGATACAGAGTTTAGATCATTATCAATAAGATTAAAAGAGTCAGAATTATTGAATAATAATTTATATATATTCGGAAATATAGGTGTTGGTAAAACCTATTTTTCATAAGAATTAATTAGTGGAAGAGGCATGTATTATAAATGATATGAAATAATAAATGATGTATTAAATGGTGATAATAAAATTAAGAAATACTTTAATTCAGATATTATAGTTATTAATGATTTTTTATCTAAAAAAATCAACCGAATATAACATTAATATATTTTATGAAATAATCGATACTAGGTTAGAAAATGATAAAAAAACAATAATTATAACAAATTATAGTCCGAAAGAATTTAAAAATATTTTACAAAATTTAGGTACAATTGAAATTCATTTGCAAAATAGAATATCTAGTAGGATGAATTTATTTGATTTTTATGAGTTTAAAGGTGTTGACAGAAGAAAAAAATAAACCAAAAAATCATAATAATTATATAGAAATGGTAAAATTATTAAGTCAAAATATATTTTATAGATAAGGAAATCAAAATTAATGAATAAAGAAAAAATAGCGCCTTTTGTAAAATGAGTTGGCGGAAAAAGACAATTATTAGAAATTTTAAATATATTTTTACCAGAAAAAATAAATAATTATTTTGAGCCATTTTTAGGTGGTGGTGCAGTATTCTTAGATTTACTGCCACAAAAAGCTGTTTTATCTGATGTTAATTTTGAATTAATAACTACTTGAAAAGTTATAAAATCCAATAGTTCTGAATTAATGAATTTATTAAGTAAATATGTGAAAGAGCATAATAAAAACGGAAAAGATTATTATTATAAATTGAGAGATAAAGATCCAAATAAATTATCTGAAATCCAAATTGCAGCAAGGTTTATTTACTTAAATAAAACTTGTTTTAATGGACTTTATAGGGTTAATAAAAATAATAAATTTAATACTCCCTTCAATAATAAGGAAATTATAAAAGAATCAACAATATTTGATTCAAAAAATTTATTAAATATTTCTAAGTTTTTAAATAAAAATAATATAGAGATATTAAATGATGATTTTGAAGAAATTTTAAATAAAGCTAAGAAAGATGATTTTATTTTTTTGGATCCTCCATATGATTTTGATAACAAAGGATTTGATTCGTACACATCCAATTCTTTTGGTAAAGAAGGTCAAATTAGATTAAATAATTTTTTAATTAATGTCGATAAAAAAGGAGTTAAATGAATTTTGACAAATCATAATACCGAATTAATTAATGAACTTTATAAAAACTTTAATATTTATAGGATTCCTGTAAATAGATTTATTAATTCAGATTCTGATAATAGACAAAATTCCACTTTTGAAACTATAATAACTAACTATATTTTGAGTAAAGAACAAGAGTATAAATTAAATCAAACATTGTTTTTTAAAGAATTAAAATCTACATCATATATCTTAAAAAAATATGTTTCATGAGATAAAATTAAAGATTTTCTAAGTGAAAATAAAATTTTGATAAACGATTTAAATATTTTGTTTTCACAAGATATTAAAGAGTTTAGATTAAATTTTAATGATATATTCAAAAATAGAAGAGAATGTTTAAAATTAATTCCTATATTACTAGCAAATAATAATATTAAAAATAAAAAAGAACCTTTTACTTATATAGATAATAAGAATACTGAAAATCAATTTAATTTAAATGATAAAGATGATATTTTTAATTTTATGGATGAATCAGGATTAATTAATAATCTGTTTGTTAATTCGGAATATAAAGATATAAAAACATATTTATTTGGATTAAAAGTTGGATTATCTTCACACGATAAAAAAAATAAATCTGGAAAATTTATGAGTGACTTTATAAAAGAATTGTTAATTTCAAAAGATATATCTTTTGAAAAAGAAGTTAGTCAAAATAAAATTCTTGGAGAAGCTATGCTGAAAGAAGACAAAAGATTCGATTTTGTATTTAAAATAAAAGATATAACATATTGTTTAGAATGCAATTTTTTCAATGATTCAGGCTCTAAAATGAATAGTGAATTACCAAGATTTATTAGACTAGAAGATAAATTTAAAGATTTTAAAAAATATCAATTTATTTATGTTGCTGATGGACCTGGTTTAAGAAAAAATAGAGATATTGTTATAAATGCTCTTGATAGAATTGAAAACATGTTTAATTTATTTAGATTTGAAAAATACTTAGACTCAATAGCAAAATAAATTCTTCTAAAAAACCAAACCTCTTTAAAAATAAAGAGGTTTTTTTATACTTAACTTATTGGTACTTGCCAAATGTCAAAGGAGAAACAAATATCAATAAAATGAAAGCATTTTTTAAGATTAAATAACAGTAAATTATATAATAATATTAAATTTAATATGTGTTATTATATTTATAAGGTAGATAGAGCACTAGCAGCGCTAGGACTCTATTTTTTGTTTAAATTAATACTTTAAAAACTAGCAGCTGCTAGTTTTTTTATTTATCATTATTAAATTTTCCCTGGGGAAAATAGAAAGGAAAATATATGAAAAAAGCTCCTGGAGTTATTTTTAAAACTTTAAACTTTAATCAACCAATTGATCCAGTAACAAAAGAAGTAAGAAATAAAAGTAAAAAATCTAGAGATAATTATTATAAATCTGGTGATTATTTAAATTATATTTCTAGACCTGATGCTGTTTTTAATCTAAATATAGATGATGAACAAGTAAAACTATTAAATACTTTAAGAACTGGATCAAGAGAGGAAAAAGTTAAATATAATAAAATGCTTGAAGAAATAAATAAAAACTTTAAAAGTACTGGAATTTATTCAAAAAATGGACTAATGAGTATAGAAGAAGTTAAAGAATTAAGAAAAGATATGAAGAACTTAGATGATAACCAAGTTTTTTGAGATACTATTGTTTCTTTTTCTGATGATTTTATTAAAGAAAATAATCTTTATACTCCCGAAAAAGTTCAGAAAGCTTTAAATACTGAATTAAAAAACTTTTTTAGTGATAATGGAATGGATTATGAAAAAGTAAATTGATTTTTTTCAATGCATACAAATACAGATAATAATCATATTCATTTAGGTTTCTTTGAAAAAGAACCTACCAGTTATGAGTATGTTTTAGATAATAATAAAAATAAAGTTTTAAATAAATATGGAAAACCAAAAAGAAAAAGAGTTTGAAAACAAAATGGTAAACTTTATTCAAAAATTGAATTTAGAGCTGGATTAGATATGAATATTAGAAATCAACAAAAAGATAATTCTAGATTTTTAGAAACTCAACGTAATTTAAGAGAAAGATTTGAAATATCATGAGAGCAATTTTCTAATAATGTAAATACATCATGAAAAGATGCAAAACAAATTTATGTAGATATTAATAAAAGTAAAGTAAATTTAATTGATAAAATTGAGTTATTTTCTAATCAATTACAACAAAAATTAAAGTTAAATTTTGGAAGTTTTAAAGATATTCCATTAAAAAAAATTACTTATGGTTCTAAATTTATAAGTGATTTAGATCGAAAAAAGTTAGATGAAATTACCTTAGATTTTATTAAAAGTGATGTTAACTTAAAAAAAGAATATGACATTTTTGTTGAAGAAAATAATAAAAAAGCAGAAGAGTTTTGTCAAATTTATTCTAGTTATGAATTAGAAAATGTTGATTTAAAAATAGAAGAAAAAAGTTTTATTTTAACTACACAAGACTTATTAAAAGATGAAAAAGATTGAAATTTAGAAGATCCAATTGAAAAAATTAAGTATAAAAAACTGAAGTATAGAAATGAACATATAAAGTCATTAAATGCTCAAGGTTATTTTCAAGGTATTTTACCAGCTTTTGGAAATAAAGTATTAAAAAAAATTATTTGAAATTGAAAAAAAGAAAAATATAAATCTAAGAGAAGTTATGTAGGAAGTAATTTATTTAATCCTAATGGAATAAGTAACAATAAAAAATACTTTTCTTCTCTTTTATATATGCCAAAAAACTTATTTCAAATGATTCAAAAAGAAAAAAGAAAAGCAAGACAATCTGCTATGAATATTATAAAAAATGAAGCAAAAGAAAAAAATAAATTAATTAAAGAAAGAAGGAATTATAATGGAATTGATTATTAAAATAATGTCATGTATATATGCACTATTTTTTGTATTTTATATTTATTATTTTTATAAATATATTCGCTTAATAATTAAATTAAAAAAAATTAATAAGGAGCAAGTAATTGATAATGAATTTAAAATAAAGCAAAAAAAATTAAAAAGAAATGCATTAATATTGTGATTAACTTTTTTAACTTTATTTTTAATTTTTACAACAATTACCTATATTTTAGTTTATGCAAAAAAATAAATGATTAAATCGATATAGAAAATTCATTTTAATTGCCTTATTTATAATTTCTATTTTTTCAATTTTATTTTTAACTTTATTTCTATTATTTTTAGTAGTTTTATTTAAAACAGAATTTAATTTTATTATTACAATAGAGAAATTTAAATACTTTAACTTTCAAAATGAAAAGAATTTAATTATTTATTTAGTTACTTTTTTAAGTTTAATTCATACAATATTTATTATCTTGTTTGCTCATATTAAAGGAAAAGTTAAGTCTAAAAGTTTAGTAAAAGAAGCTAAAGAAAAAGCTTTTGGTAAAGCAACCTGAGATATAAATGAATATGAAAATCCAATAAGTAATAAAATTAGAGTTAGAAATCTACAATTAACTAAATTTGAAAAGGTATATAATAAAAATTTTACTGAAGCGAGTTACATTACAAGAACACAAATTGATTATAAGAAAAAAAATCTTGAAATTTGAGGAATACCTGTTAAAAAAGCAGTTCACTCAATAACAATTGGTTCTACAGGAAGTGGAAAAACTGAAAGAATTATTTATGTATCTGCTTTTGTTAATTGTCAATTAGAATTTGAGAAAAAACCTTGTATGGTATTTTCAGATCCAAAAGGGGAACTACATGCAAATTTGGGTTCAATTTTAGAAGAGCAAGGATATGAAATACTTGTTTTAAATTTAAGAGATCCAATGTATTCACAAAGTTGAAATCCATTATCTAATGCTTATAAATTTTTAATTTCTGCAATTAACTATGTAAAAGAACATGTAGTACAAAATACTTTTCATTCAAAATTTGGATTTGAAAGTTATATTAAAAAAATAAAATGTAGAAATCATAAAGCAAAAAACTGTTCTATTTGTAAAGAAGAAATTTTAAAAAATAATACTGTTAACAATGATGTTGAACCAAATACAGAAAAATATGAATTAGCTTTAATTTGAAAAGAAGTTTTAATATATCAAATTGATGATTATTGAACAAATGATGAACAGTTAGCAAAGGAACTTATTTCAGGAGAAACAAATAAATTAAAGAATCTCGCATATGAAGAAGTTAATAATCTATCTGCAATTTTATTAAATCCTGGAGCAGATGATAAGAATAAACAATGATATGATGGTGCTCAAGGTTTATTTAAAGGATTTATTTTCTCTATGATGGAAATGATTGAAGAAGATATTGACTCAATTGCAGAAAATCAGTTTAATATTGTTACTGTTACAACTCATTTATCAGATAAAGATAAAATTCAAAAATTCTTTAAAAAATGAAGTGAAGGAAGAGAATCTAATCAATCTGTAATTGCAGCAAATAAAGTTTTAACAAGTTCAAGTCAATCAATTGGTAACTTTTTTTCAATTATCTCTACTAGTTTACAATTATTTGAAGGAAATGAATTAAGAAGTCTATTATGTAAAAATAATATAAATTTATTTGAATTTGTAACTAGTGAAAAACCAAAAGCTATTTTTATGATAGTTCCTGATGATAAAGAACAAAAACATCCATTAGCAAGTCTATTTATAAGTCAACTTTATCAAGCTAATGTATTTAAAGCAGGACAGAATTTGATTAAATTTGGAAAAGAACAATTAGAAAGGGATGTAATATTTTATCTTGATGAATTTGGTAATTTTCCAGCTATTGTTAACTTTGCAACAATATTAACAGTTTCTAGGGGAAGAAGAATGTTTTTTAATTTAGTTTTGCAATCTTTTGAACAGTTAAATTCAAAATATGGAGCAGATACTGCAAGTACAATAATGGCTAACTGTTTACTAACAGTTTATTTAAAATCAGCTTCTACAAAAACTCATGAACAAATTTCAAAAATGTGTGGAGATACAACTGTAGAAGTATCTAACAGTACTCCAAATATAGATAATAAAACTGGTAAAAAGAACTTTTCATATCATTTACAAAAAAAACCTTTAATTGAACCTAGTGATATTAAATTGATATTTCCACCAAACAAAAAAGAAAATAATAAATATGCTATTGTAATTTATCAAGAAGCAAATCCAAATATTGTAACGTATGAATATTTTTATAAAATTAAAGAGATTTTTGGGATTGAAATTCAAGATAAAGATATATCTTTAAATAAATCAATTAACTTTGAAAAAGATTACTTTATTAATTTATTTAAGTTAGATATAAAACCTAAAATTAATGAAGATGATTTATTAACTGATAATGTAAATTTAAATGAGGCTTTGGAAAAAGATGGAACTAGTGCTAGAGAAGATATTTTCTCAATTTTAAAAGAAACTACTGATCAAGATATTGATAAATTATTAGAGTTAAAAACTAGAGAAAGAAATATTAGAAATGATTTATATATTTTACAATCTAAATCAGAAGATTTATTATCAAGTAATGAAAAAGAAGAAATAAAAAGACTTCAAAAAGAATTAAAGTCTTTATTAAAACAAATTTAACACCTTTAAAGATGTTTTTTTGGTATTATATTTTTAGAGGTAATAATATGAATTCAGAAGTACTAATATCAGCAATTTCATTGACTATTTCTATTTTAATTGTAATAATTTCTTATATTTTTATTCCGTTTTTTAAACATAAAAGAAATTTCAATAATAGAGTGTTAAAATTTTTAATAAAAGAAAATGAATATTTAAATGATAAGTTTAATGTAAATATTTATGGCCCTTATAGTGTATATATTTATGGTTTTTTTAAAAAATTTCAAGTATTTTGTAATAAAGCAGTAACAACAAATAATCATATTGAAATTGAAGCAATTAATATTATTTTTATTAAAATATATTTTAGGGTTAAAAAAAATTTATTATGAGCGATTAAGAAAAATATGGATATAAAATTTAATGTTTTTGAAGATTTTAATATCTATAAAGCTATTGGTTTTGAAAATTCTACAGAAGAAGAAAATGTTGCTTTTTTAAAATTAAGTTTAGATGAAAAAAAATATTTTTTTGATAAAATATTATTTATTAATTTAGATAATGAAAAAGTTTATTTATCTTCAAATTTAAAAAAATTTAGAAAAAATTAAAATAATTTTAATGTTATACTTAAATTAAGGTAAATAGAGCACTAGCAGCGCTAGGACTCTATTTTTTTTGTTTAAATTAATATTTTAGTAACTAGCAGTTGCTAGTTTTTTTATTTATCATTATTAAATTTTCCCTGGGGAAAATAGAAAGGAAAAAAGTATGAGTGCTATAATTCCCAAAAAATTAGGTAGTCAGAAATTAAAAATAAAAGGAAATATTACTCTTATCGATTTTATTTGTTGTGTAGTTTTTATTTTAATTGCATTAGCAATTTCTTTACCTTTAACAGTAATAGGATGAGTTGGTCAAGTTATTACAACTATATTTATTTTTGGTTTTTTAACTATATTTCTATTGCCAAATGGTAGAAGTGGTATGAGAATTTATTACTTAATCTATTTATTTTTAAAATTTAAAGCTTCTAATAAAAAATATGAAATAAATAGTAAAAATTATCCTACTAGTTTATTAATTCCCTATAAAGAGTTAGTTGGAAATATTAGTGAGTTAGGAGTTATTAAAACAGACAAATTATTTGAAAATAAAGAATTTTTTGTATGTGCTGTTGAATTAGAAGGATATAACTTATTAAATATGAGTTATGATGAACAAATAAGAAAAATAAATATTTTAAAAACATTTTGATCAAATATAGAAGTTAGTTGTTCATTATTAAAATTAGAGAAAAACTTTAATAAAATTAAAGGAGCACAATATTTAAATAATAAAATAAATGAATTAAAAGAAATGAAATTAACAAATGAACAAATTAATTCTAGAGTTAAACAATTAAAAGCTAGTTTACAATTATTTGAAGAAAATGGACAATTAAGTGAAGATAATTTTCAACATAAATATTATTTATTTTTATATTGTTCTGATTTTAAACAATGTAAAGAAATGGTTAATAGTGTTATTCAAAAAGGTCAAATTGCAGGACTAAATATAAACTCTTTAAATGGTTATGAAATTATTAATACAATTAAATATTTATTTGATCCAAGTGAAGAAGAATTTAGTGAAGAGTTAATTGATGAAAATAAAAGTAATTTAAAAGATATTATGAAATTTGATGATTGTACATTTAAAAAAGAATCTTTTAATTCTGGAGAAATCAATTATAGTGTTAATGTAATAAGAGATTTTCCCAAATTTCCTGAACGCTGTTGAATGTTACCTTTAATGACAAATGATTCTAGTGTAGTTATTAATATTGGAAATTTAAATAAACAAAAAGTTGTTAAAAAATTACAATCTACAATTTTAAATTTACAAAGTAACATGTATACATTATCAAAAAAAGAATTAGTTGGAGCAAGAGAAATGCAACAAGAGTTAGAAATATATAATGAAGTTGCAGATTCAATAGGTTTTGGAAATGAAATTATTAAATCTATGAATGTATTTGTATTAAATTATGGAATTAATAAAACTGATTTAGAAAACAAATTTAAAAGCCTTAGTGATTCTTTTAAAGAATCAGGATTTATCTTGGATCACTTAGCTTATAGACAATTTGAAGGATTATCTTCTATAATGTTAAAACCAACAGATCCATTAAGTTTAGCTTTTTCAAGAGAAGTTCCTTCAATAACATTAGCCGAAGGTTTTCCATATTTGACAAGTGAATTAAATGATTCTAATGGATTTAGAATTGGAGAAAATATGTTAGGTGATCCAGTTATTTTAGATCAATTTAAGTTAACAGGAGATAGAAAAAATCATAATATGGTTATTATGGGAACAACTGGAAGTGGAAAAACAACATTAGCAAAATTACTATTAAATTATCATGCTTCAGTTGGAAGAAAAGTTATTGTTGTTGATCCTGAAAGAGAATATAGATCACTTTGCAATTATCATAGTGGAAATTGAGTTGATGTAGGAAATGCAACTTCAGGAAGAATTAATCCATTACAAATTTTTACTACTTTAGATGATGAAATAAAACCAAGTAATAAAACAATTATTTCTAATCATGTTGCATTTTTAACTGGTTGATTTGAAATATTATTTAGTGATTTAAATAAAGACATAATTAGAGGTTTTAGCTCTAATTGTGCAGAACTATATGAAACTTGATTAGGGGATTTTGAAGATATAGTTAATTTAAAAAGTGAACAATATCCTACAATGAGTGATTTAATTAAATTTATTAATAAAACTAAAGTTGTTAAAGAAAATAGTGATGTTCAAGAGAAATTATTATCTTTATTAAAATCAGAATTTGAAAATTATGGTCAATATGCTACTTTATATAATGGTTATTCAACTTTAATTAAAAATGATAATCCATTTATAGTTTTTGATATAAATACTTTATTTGAAAAAGGACAACAAAATATTATTCAAGCTCAACTTTATTTGATTACTGCATTTATTGGAAATGAAGTAAATACAAATTTTATTAATGCAAAAAAAGAAAGCTTTGTTTTAATAGATGAAGCACATTTACTAGTAGATAAAGACAAACCAATAGCTTTAAATTTTATTTTTCAAATGGTTAAAAGAATTAGAAAAAGAAAAGGATCAATGACTTTAATTACTCAAAATCCAGATGATTTTTTAGGAAGTGAAGATGTTAGAAAAAAAACTATGGCTATGTTAAACAACGTACAATATTCAGTTTTAATGAATTTATTATCAAAAAATATTCAAGATATTGCACAACTCTATAGTAATTATGGTGATGGTTTAAGTGAAGAAGAACTTAATTTTATAGCATATGCAAAACAAGGTGAAGGGTTATTAATGGTAACAGGATTTGATAGACACACAATTTCTGTAAAAGTAACTCCAGAACAATTTAGAGCTTTTAATAACGAGGTGAGTTTAAATGTCAAATCATAAACAAAAACAAGTTAATATCAGAATCACTAATAAAAAAAATTTAGATATTTTTTCAGAGTGAGAAGGCAAATATAATTCAAGTGAATTAGATATTAGTAAAAATAAAACATTAGAGAATTTACTTATAAATTCAATAAATCAAGATTTATTAAGTAATAAGATAGATTATTTAGAAGATGTAATTCAAAATTTATTAGAAAAAAATATAAATCTTATTTTGAAAAGAGTTTTTGCAAGACAAGATCTAATAACTTTAAATTTAATAAAATTTTTAAAAATAGATGAATTGAAAAGTAACTATTTATTAAGTCAATTATTTGAATCAGGAATTATAAAAGATAACGCCTTTACAGAACCTCACAAACAGCAATTAAGTGATGCTCCATGAGTTAGAAAACAAAAAAATAATTTAGATTCAGAATTTGCATATTTACAAAAAACTGAAATAATTAAAGATTTTGCTTCAATTGGTAAGGAAAGTTTTGTCTTGCAAAAAGAATTAGAAGAAGATTTAAATAAAACAATTGAAAAAATAAATAAAGATATTGATAATAAATTAAAAAAACATAGCTTAAAATTAAGCAAAAAAACTAAATAAAGAAAGAAGGAAGAAAAATAATAATTAAAGAATTAACAGATTTATATGGAGAGCAGTTTTATGTTCTTGACTAAAAAAATTTTTAAAAAAAGAAAACTTAGATTAAAATTAAAATATAAAAGAAAAAAAGAAAGGAATTAATTATGAAAAAATTATTATCGTTTTTAGGAGCAAGTAGTTTAATAGTTAGTGCTAGTTCAAATATTACAAGTTGTGGACAAGATTTATCAGGAAGTTTACCTGGTATTGATAAAAAAGATGATAAAAATCCATACAATATTGTAAATATACTAAAAACTCCAAAGGAAAAATTAGATGTTATTGCAAAAACAAAACAAGATTGAAATTATATTAGCAGTTTGTACTCAAAAGAAAGAGATAAAACAAAAGTAAAAGTTGAAGAGTTGAAACAATTAGAAGAAAATTCATCAGGAGAAGTTAAAAAAAATTATGAAAAAGAAAGAATAACTTTAGAAGTTTTATATTCATGATATCGTGTTATTTCTGAAGAAGCTGATTTTTATTTATATTTATATGAAAATAAAATTGATATTGATTACGATAAAGAAGATAATTTATTAAATAATATTTTAGTTGTTAATGATAAAATAACACTTCTAAAAATTTCAAAAAAAACTTTACTTTTATACCATGACGTTTGAGACTTTTGTATTGCTCAAGAAAATTGATGAGATAATTATTTAAGTAGAGATCCTAAATTTGAGCCAAATAAATATGAAAAAGAAAAAGAATCATGAGAGTATTTAAAATATAAAATCATGTGACCAAAAAGAGATAAATATGAAAAATTTGACAAAAAAATTGAGGAACGTGTAAATAATATTAATTAATATCAAAATTAATGATATTATAAAAGTGAAAGTAGTATAAATAGATTTACAGATTAGTTTATTGAAATATAAACAAATAGAGAAGTATTTTATTACTTCTTTTTATTTTTAATGTTATACTTAATTTAAGGTAAATAGAGCACTAGCAGCGCTAGGACTCTATTTTTTTGTTTAAATTAATATTTTGTTTGCTAGTAGCTGCTAGTTTTTTTATTTATCATTATTAAATTTTCCCTGGGGAAAATAGAAAGAAGGAATAAAAATGACAATTAAAGAATTAACAAATTTATATGGAGAGCAGTTTTATGCTCTTGAATTAATAAGCAATAAAGATTATAAAACTTTAGAACCTTTTAAATGACAAGGTGATAATAATAAATTAAAAGTTATATCTTTTAGAGTAATATGTAATGAAAAAACTAAATATATTCTTTTACAAGTAATAATTGACTTTGCTGAGTATAGTAGACTAAAAAAATTTTTAAAAAAAGAAAATTTAGATTTAAATTTAAAACAAAAAAATAAAGAAAATAAACAAATGAATAAAAAGAAAAGAAAATGAATAAATGAAGTATTTAATATGATTAGTAAAAAACTTACTGATGCTAAAATAATATTTCAGTCTTCAGAAGAGAGTAATAAATTTTATTTTGGTGAAGATAACAATAATTTCTTGATTTGAGATCTTATTATTGAAACTAGCAAAGGTTGATTTATTTTTAAAATGTTAACTAATAATAAATATGAGTATAGGTTTTCTATAAAAAATAAGTATTTTTATAAACTTGACCTTCAATTTTTTGATTCAAAAGAAAATAAAAAAATGAATTTTAATTGAGTAGAATTTTTTAAATTAAGTAAACAAAATTTAGATAAAAATAATGGAATGTATAATAAATTTTTATTATTAGCAGATTATATTAATTTTGAAGCATCAGAAAAAGGAATTTATGGTGTTACTTTAAATTCGTTTCAAAATTTATTAGAATTCTTAAATTAGAAAGGAAAAAGAAAAATGAAAAAGTTATTATTGTTTTTAGGAGCAAGTAGTTTAATAGTTAGTACTAGTTCAAATATTGCAAGTTGTGGATGGGTTTTATCAGGAAGTTTACCTGGTATTGATAAAAAAGATGATAAAAATCCATACAATATTGTAAATATACTAAAAACTCCAAAGGAAAAATTAGATGTTATTGCAAAAACAAAACAAGATTGAAATTATATTAGCAGTTTGTACTCAAAAGAAAGAGATAAAACAAAAAAAGGAGTTGAAGAGTTTAGTCAATGAGAAAAAAATTCATCTGGAGAAGCTAAACAATCTTATAAAAAATTGAGATTAACTTTAGAAGTTTTATATTCATGATATCTTGTTATTTATCAAGAAACTGATTTTTATTTATATTTATATGAAAATAAAATTGATATTGATTACGATAAAGAAGATAATTTATTAAATAATATTTTAGTTGTTAATGATAAAATAAAACTTTTAGAATTATCTAGAAAAACTTCAAATTTATATATAAATATTAAAAAATTTACAAAAATTCAAACTGAGTGATGAAATTATTTAACTCAAGATCCTAAATTTGAACCAAATAAATATGAAAAAGAAAAAGAAGCTTGAGAATACTTAAAAAATCCAATAATGTCTTCAAAAATAAATAAATATACTAAATTTGCAAATAAAATTGATGAACAGCTAAATAAAATAAACTAATATTAAAAATTAATGATATTATAAAAGTGCAAGTAGTACTGATAGTACAAGTTGGTTTACAGATTAGTTTATTGAAATATAAACGAGTAGAAGTATTTTATTACTTCTTTTTTTAATTTTAATGTTATACTTAAATTAAGGTAAATAGAGCACTAGCAGCGCTAGGACTCTATTTTTTTGTTTAAATTAATATTTTGATAACTAGCAGCTGCTAGTTTTTTATTATTACATTTTAAAAATGGAAGGGAACTAAAATATGAATATTTATAACATGAAATCAATATTTCCAGATGATTTTCATATAAAAAATGATGAAAAAGGTAATTATAAACAAGGTGATTTAAAAATTAGAAAAGTAATTAAAATTGACAATATTGACAATAATTGATTTATTGTTGGCATTTTGAGTAATAAGTATATAAAAACAAAATCTGTAAAAATTAAAAGTATTAATAAACTTTATAAAAATGGTGTTTTAGTTAATACTCATAATTTATTAATTGATGATATTTATATTCTTCATAAAAAAAGATTAAGAGAAAAAGTAGGAACTATTGCTATTAAAGACATAAATAAGATTAAAAAAATATCAAATAAATATTTATTTGAATGTAAAGAAAAATCTTTATTTATAAAAATAATTAAGAATAAAAAAATTTATAAATTAACTTTAAATGAACAAAAATTATGAGAAAGAGAGAAACAATTTAGTAAAAGTAATAAAGATAAACATTTTAATATTAAAAAAGTAATATTGAGAAATAATTTAATGGAAGAAACTCAAAAAAAGTTAAATAATGATATATTATCAATTTCAAAACAATTAATTTTTTTTACTAAAAAAGCAAAAGAAACAATTGAAAAAATTAATTTATTAAATAGTAAAAGTTTTTTAGATAATAAAGATAAAAATTTACAAAAACTTTATTTTGAAGTTTCAGATGAGAAAGAAAAATTAAAAATAGAAGTTGATGTATATAAAAAGCAATTAAATTTATATAAATTAGAAAGAGAAGATAAAAATGAATATATTAAAAAATTAAAAAATAAATTAAAAGAAATAAAAGAAATGAATGATATTTATAAAGATAAAAACAATAAGAATATTAAAGAAAAAGAATTTGAGTAAATTACGTTATGTTAAAATTTAATTAAGTTTATTAAAAATAAAGTTTAAAAAGGAGGGAAATATAATGGAGAGATTTGAAAAATTAGATGGTTTAAAAGTTTGCATTTATGTAGAAAGTGAGGAAGGAAGACTAAATTTAGCAAATAAAGATGATTTAGAAAAGTTTAAAAAATATAGTGCAAATTGATCTGATAAAGAAATTAGTGATTTTATGAGTAATATAAATGAAACTTTAGATAAATTGGAAAAAGAGTTTGATAAATAGATATTTAAATGGCTAAATTTTTTTATTAAAGTAAATAAATAATGTTATTATATTTATAAGGTAAATAGAGCACTAGCAGGGCTAGGACTCTATTTTTTTGTTTACTAGTAACTGCTAGTTTTTTATTTACTCATTTTCTAAGAAAGGAGAACAAAATGAAAAAATATAAATTTAATGTTGATAAATTTCTTAATATTTGGATGTACACATGATTTTTTATTCCCTTTATAGTAAGTGTTATAATTCTAATATATAGAGTAATAACAACGAAGGGAGACGAACATATGTCAGGAGAATTATGAGGTTTTTGTGGAGCCATAGTAACAGCTATAATAACTTTAATTGGTGTAATAATTGGAGTAAGTGTGAAAAGACCAAAAGTAAAGAATACAGATGAAATTAAAAGTGATACTTTAGATATTAAAAATCAAATTGGAGAGAATAAAAATACCTCTTTAATTCGAGATCATCAAGAAATTATTAATAAAATTGAAAAGAATCTAGAAAATAATGATTCAATTATTATTTCTCAATTAAAAAATATTAATGATTTTACTGAAAAATCAAAGTTTAATAGAGAAGTTTTAGATAAAGAAATAGATTATTTAAAAGCAATAGAAGAACAAAGAGTAAAAGATAAATTGATGTTAAAAGAATTAAAAGCTAATTATATAGAATTAAATAAAGATAATATTTCCTTAAAAAAAGAATTAGAAGATAAAAATAAGGAAATTAAAATTCTTAAATTAGAAATTAGAAATTTAAATGATAAAAACCAAGAGCCGTCATTTTAAAATCTATGTTATACTTTAATTAAGGTAAATAGAGCACTAGCAGCGCTAGGACTCTATTTTTTTGTTTACTAGCAGCTGCTAGTTTTTTATTTACTCATTTTCTAAGAAAGGAGAACAAAATGAAAAGAATTATTATTACAGTTGAAAATAAAGATAATGAAATTATTGTTGGTATTTCTTATGATGGTAATTCTCCTAAAGAAGTTAAACAATTTTTGAATGATCTAAATTTAACAAATAAACAAAAAATTAAGTATAATAAAGATATTGGAAATTGTATTAAGGAGTTTAAACTAGATATGTCAAAATGTAGTGTAGAAATTGAAAAAAATAATAAAATTTGAGAAGAAAAAATAAATGAAATTTTATTAGAACAGGAAAACAAGTTCAAAGAACAAGAAAACAAGTTCAAAGAACAAGAAAAAAAAATAAATACACTTCAAAAAGTTTTAAAAGATAATGAAATTGACTTTGAATTTTAAAATTTATGTTATACTTAAATTAAGGTAAATAGAGCACTGGCAACGCTAGGACTCTATTTTTTTGTTTAAATTAATATTTTGAAAACTAGCAGCTGCTAGTTTTTTTTATTTATCATTATTAAATTTTCCCCAGGGAAAATAGGAAGGAAAAAAACATGGAATTAAAAGAATTAATTTTAAATAGTTTAACACATCATGAAGTTATTGAAAAAATAGCTGAACATATAAGAGATGAATTAATAAATAATCAAAATTTAAATGAAAACGAAATAGATGATTTAGAAGTGCTTAATTCTAAAAATAATTCTGGAACTTTGCTTAAAGATTATTCAAGTTTAGAACTAGCAATTGAAGATGTAATCGAAAGAGAATTATTATCAGAATTAAATAAAGATGAAATTGAATATGAAATGTAATTTAGGAAGGAAGAAAACATATGAAAAATTTTATTGCAAAATTAAATATAGTATTTCTTGCAGATGTACCAGATTTTAAGCCTATTACAGATTATATTTGAGGTTATGGACTTGCTGCAGTTACAGCAGTTTGTAGTTTAATCAGTTTATTTTTAGTATTTGTTTTAGTAAAAATAGGTTTTAGAATTGCTAAAGCATCAAGCGATGGAGATGTTGAAGGGAGAAGTGCTGCAATTAGAGACATAATTTGAGCTTCAATTGGGGCTGCACTTGTATTTTCTGCAACTATTGCAGCAGGAGTATTTTCTGCAATATTTTTAAAAAATTAAAAGATAGGAGTTAAAGATATGGGATTTATAGGAGAAGCTATTTGAGAAGTAATTCTTAAAGTTATTTGATTTGTTTTTATTCAAGGTCCTTTACAGTTAATTTCTGTAGTTCAAGGAGTATTTGAGTATTTAACAACTGGAATTATTTATGATGTACTTTTTAATGGTCAAAAAGACTTTAGAATTGAAAATATACCACAAAGCTTTTGAGCATTTTGTATTATTGGTGGTTTTGTAGCTGTTTTAATTTTTACAATTCAGTACATGACTTATACTTTTAATGAAGATTTGGACTGAAAAACCAGAATTGTAAAATCTTTAAAATCAACTGGACTTGCAATAGTTTTTGTATTTTTTATACCAATTGGCTTTTATGGATTAACTTTTTTAATCGAATTTTTACAAAAAGCTTTTCAATTAGCTTTTGGTTTAAAAAATGCAAATTTAGCAGATTTGTTATATAAAATGGGTGACCCTGATTGGAAAGGCGATTTTGGAAACATTCCTAGTGATTACTCGGTTCCTGGAAATATTAAAAATTATAATATAGTTGTAGAAATATTAGCAGTTGCGTTTTTACTTTATACTTTAATAATGTTATGTATGGCAATTGTTCAAAAAAGTATTGAATTATTTTTATTATTTTTAATTGGACCACTTGTTGCAGCATGAATGGTAAATGATCATGGTATAAGAATGAAACAATGAAAAGACATGGTTATTGCAAAAGCATTCGTAAGTATAGGAAATATTTTAAGTTACATAGTAATGATTAATTTCTTAATGCTATTTATTTCAAAATCAATTAATAAATTTGAATTTTCAACAAAAATGTTTTTACTAATTGTTGTAATTCTTGGTGTGTCAACATTTGCACTTGTTGCTCCTCAAATTATAGCTAGTTTTACTGGTGGAGAAGGTGTAACACACAGTGAAGGTCAGAATGCTTTATTAAGTGCAAAACACGGTAAAGGTATATTTGGTGCTGGAATGAAAGCACTTGGATGAGCTGCTGGAGGAGCTGGAATGATGGCTTTATTTAAATCTAAAGGTTCAAATGGTGCAACTAATGCATTAAATAGAGCTGCTGATAAAGTACAAAACTTTTCTGCTTCGGACCCAGATGGTTCAATTGCTGGGGGTAAACAAAATCTTGCAGCTGCTCAAAATATAAGTCAAAAAATGAAGGGCTTTCCAAGTGTTATTGGAAGAGTTGCAAGAGGTGCAACAAGTGGTGTTGCATTTGCTGGAGGTTTGTTTTCAAGAAAAGGTTGAGCAAGTATGAGAGAAACTAGTAAAAACGTTGTTAAAGGTGTAGCAACTAATTTTGGTGTAATTGCAGGAGCAAATACTATTAATAGATTTGTTGTAAAAAGAAATAAAGTAAATAGTACTTATTCAGGTTTACTTAAAAATACTCTTAAAAAAAATGTAGAAAAAATTGAAAACTCTAACTTTAAAAAGCATGAGAATCTAGTATCTAATTTAAAAAACAGTAAAAATCCACTTATTGCTAAAAAGGCATTAGAACTTGAAAATAAATATGCTAAACAAATTTCAAAACCAACCAAAAAAGTTAATATTTTAGAAAAAAGACAAAATAAATTTAATTTTAAATTAGAAAAAATTAATTCTAAATTAGAAAAAAAATCTAAAATTAATAATGAATAGTCAAAAAGCATTTTTATTTAAAAAAATGCTTTTTTTAGTATAATAAAATTAAAGTATTATAGAAAGGAAATTTAATATGTCAGTATTTAAAGCACTAGGTTGATTGCTTGGAGTTCCTCCTGCAGAACAAAGACAATATTCAAAAAATCAAAGAGAGGATTATGAGAATACAAGAAATAAATTAGTTTCTAAACTTGAAAAATTTGTAAAAGAGTTACCAGGTTTTGAAAGTTTTAGATTGGATTTATATATTTCAGATTTAGTAAATAGTTTTCCAAAAAAATATGTATTTTCTGGTAGTACATATATAGAAAAAATAGCATATAAATATATTGA
This sequence comes from Spiroplasma floricola 23-6, assembly GCF_002813555.1. NCBI lineage: Bacteria > Bacillati > Mycoplasmatota > Mollicutes > Entomoplasmatales > Spiroplasmataceae > Spiroplasma > Spiroplasma floricola. The sequence continues at coordinate 1,102,714 of NZ_CP025057.1, read as the reverse complement.
TGATTTAGTTTCTGAAGCAAAAAAACCTCAATATAAAGGTGATTCAGGAAAATATTATCTTATTGAAAAATGAAAAGTAAAAATAAAGAGAAAGAAAACAGATGATGAAATTTTAAAAATAGCAGAAGAAATCGATCAAGAAATGTTAAATCAAAAAAAATCTGAAATAGATAAAATTGAAATGCTTGAAAAAGAAAAAAGAATACTAGAATTAGAAAAACAAATTAGGGATTTAAAAAATAGTAATAATAGAGAAAGACAAAGGTAAAAAATATGAATAAATTTTATTATGCTTGAGAAAATGCTATTGAATGAGAGAATTTAAACTCAAAGCAATATAGAATGTGTTATTTATGTCAAAAAAATATGAATCATGGTACTAAATGAAATTCAGATTCAAATCCTAATAATGGTTGAAATGTAGATCATTTAGATGGAAATAAATCAAATGGGGTTACATCAAATTGAGTTGCAGTTCATTATAGTTGCAATATTGAAAAAGGTAAAAAAGACTTTACACAAAAATATAGATCTATGAAAGGTCAGAAATGAACTTCTAAATAAATAATTTAGAAAAAAGTTAAAATAATATGTATATTGAAAATAAAGAAACAATAGAATTAATACTCAAAAATTATAAGGAATTTTTAATAAAAAATGAGTCATCCATTTATAATGATATTTTAATTAAATTTGATAACTTTCTTAGAAATAATGGTATAAATATCCATAATTTTTTTGAAATTAGTCTTTTTTTAAAAAATATTATCAATCTTTTAACTTTAAAAATTTGAAATTCTGAATTATTGGATAATGATATTAAAAATGATACTTTCTCTTTTAATAATTGAATTTGTGTAAAACTAGAACTTATTAATAATATTGATGTTTCATATCTAGAATTTAATCGAAATGAAATAGAAATGGTTATTTTAAGCATAATAAATAGACTAGATGTTTTAGAAACACTCAGAAAAACATCTAACTCAAATTATAATAGTAGTTATTTAAAATTAGAATTAGACAGTGAAATTGAAGATTATTTAAGAAAAATCTACTTTAGAAATTCTGAATTTATTGAAACAATTGATAATATAGGTTTTTATAAGAATTATTTAAAAAATATTAGAAATCAAATAACGCATCATACTAGACTAATATATTTACCAAAAGAAGCTAGGGGAAACATAATAAATATAGTAAAAAATTATACATATGAATTTATGTCATGTATTCTATATTATGTTACAGTTGTGAAAAATTATATGATATAACTTGAAAATTTAGGAGTTTCTATTATTATAAGTTAATCACTTTATTTCAATTGGTAATACAAAAAAGCTAATAAAATACAAGCTAAATATGAAAATCAATTTATTAAAGAACTTAATAAACAAAATAAAAAAGATATATATTAATAAATTAATTGATAAAAAGAATAAAAAAATAACTAAAAGATATTGAAAATAAACATATCTTTTTTATATAATTATTAAAAGGAAGGTAAAAAATGGGAATTTTGAATATTATATCTTGAATTTTAGGTTTAGGAAAAAAGGCTGAAATAGAAGAAAGAAAACACTATAAAAAATTAAATAAGACTTTAAAGGAAAAAGAAGAAAAAGGATGACTAAAGTTAAATCTAAGGGTGGAACTAATAAAAAAACTAATAGTAGTACATAAAAATGTAATGAATAATATTTTTTTACAAAATTTATTAAAGAAATTACATTTTATTATTATAAATTATTTTTATTATTTATAATAATAAATCAATATTTATTTTTAATTTTTTAAAACTTTATATATAAGGAGATAAAGCATAAAATGGATATAAAAAAAATTCTTAAGCAAGTTGAAAACGATGAAATAAATGAAAAAGAATTAGATGTTTTTTTTGAGTCAGGTTTTTTTAGAGAACTTCCTCCTTGTTTTTTTAAAAAAAATAATAAGGAATTATTTATAAAAACTATAAATTTTTTTATAAATTCAAATGATGAAAATTACTCTAAGTTAAAAAATGACAAAAATTGCTCAGGTTTTTTAAATTTTTTAAAAAAGAAAAATGAATATATAGGAGGAAAAATACCTAAAGGAACTGAACCTACTGTATTTTATATAAGTAAAAACAATGGAGAAGAAAGAAAAATATCAATACCAAATTTTCTGAGTTTTTTTATTTCAATTATATTTCTTTTAGAGTATAAAGAGGAAATATTTAAAATAATAAGTAGTAATAAAGAAAATTTACAAAAAGTTATAGAAATGGGTAAAATTTCAAAAATTGAATACTTGCAAGATTCTTATGATATTTCTTTTGATATTATTGAAAATGAAGAAGATAGAAAGACATATATTGATAATAATAAAATTAAAAATACTTTTAATAAAAATAAATTATTGAAATATAATAAAATGATTGGAGTTTTAAAAATTTTAAAACTAGATATTAAAGAGTTTTATAATAGTGTATATACTCATATATTTGGTCAACCAGCTTTTTTAAATTTTTTAAAAGAAAATTTAAAAATAAAAGAATCAAGATTAAATTCTTTTACAAGTTCTTTAGAATCAATTGTGCAAATTCAAAATGAAAATCAAACTGATAAATTAATAACTGGTCCTTATTCGTCTAATATTTTCTCTGAACTACTTTTGGCATTTATATCTAATGAATTAAAACATGAAAATGAAATTTCTTTTTTACATTATAAAGATGATTTTGAATTTTATAGCAATAATGAAAATGAACTAAAATTAATAAAAAGTAAATTTAAAGAAATAATTAGTAAAATAAATCTTAGAATTAATGATCAAAAAACGAAAATATTAAATTTTTATGATGATTTTGATACACAAACTACTTTTTTTAATTTAATTTTAGATAAAATTAAAAATAAGTACTTAAATTTAAATTTAGCTTTTGAACTTATAAGCTCATTAAATTCTCTTGAAAATCAAAAAATAAAATATTGTGTTATTAGGTTTAAAAATTATATTAAAGAATTAAATGAAAAAGAAATAAAAATAGATCAAGAAGTTGTAGAGTGTTTATTCTCGTATTTTGTTAATTTATTAATTTTAAAGTCAAATTTATCAAGTGTATTATATGAAATTCTTTATTTTTTAATTAAAAATAATACTGATAATAATGTTGTTAGTTATTATCAATCAAAAATAGAAAATTTAATTTTAAGCGTTGAAAATTATGATGATATATCTTCAATATATCTTTATTCAATTTTAATAAAGTTAAAACAAAATCCAAATCAATTGATAGAAATGTTTGTAAAAACTAAAATGAAAATTAATATTTTTTCATTAGCTATTTGTACAAATTATCTAAGTATTGAATATAATCAGATATCAGAGCAAAATCTTTTGATACTTGAAAATTTTTTTGAATCTTTTTTAGAGAAGCAAAAAGTTTATAAAAATATTTGATATACAAAATATTTTTATTTTCTTATTGAACTAAAAAAATTTAATTTTAATAATAATAAAACTTTTTGTGAAAATATTCTAAAAACTAACGATCCTTTTATTGAATTTGTTTCAAAAGATATCGATTTTATAAATATTAATAATTTATAACTATAAATTATTATAAAATATAAGCTAGTTGCAAAATATAGTAAATAAATAGAAATTTTTTTATCTAAAATTATGTTATTATATTTGTAAGGTAAATAGAGCACTAGCAGCACTAGGACTCTATTTTTTTGTTTAAATTAATATTTTGAAAACTAGCAGCAGCTAGTTTTTTTATTTATCATTATTAATTTTTCCCCAGGGAAAATAGAAAGGAAAAAAGTATGAAAAAATTAATATTAAGTTTAATAATATGTTTAAATTTAGTTTATGTTCCAACAAAACCAATTTTTCTTGAAAATAATCAGATAGCTAATTTAGAAAGTAATACAGATAAATTAGTTTCAAATTATAACTATAATCCAACATATCCAAGTTTTAATTTTTATGGTGATTTTTACAATAGTCTTAAAAGACTTTATATTGATAGTAGTAGAGATAGTTCTTTGCCTTACTATCGAGGTTCTGATGACAGAACTTATTCAAAAGTAGGTAATGCAAGTTGATACAATTTTGAGTGAAATCTTAAAACAATTAATATATTACAATATGCACCTAATAAACAGATTTTTTTAGATAACTATAAAAATATTGAGGTAGATTTTTATTACAATTACAATACATGAGATTCTTCAACTGGTTGAAGTGACAGTAAAGCTAAAGATATAAATGCAACTTTAAGAGTAAATAAAAATTATACATTAAATACTTCTAATCAATGAATTAATTTAACAGCTTATCACAATGAAACAAATAAAGCTCATGCTAATATGGATTTTGGATGAGTTTGAAACGGAAATGATTTAACTTTAAAGTGAAAATTAAGTGCAGCTGTTTATTGAAAAGGGGGTTCAACTGTAAACCATGCAAGTTTAATAGTAGTTGATCATGAATGAATAAATTTTAAATCCAGCTTTAATCAAAGTAATTTAAAAAATAAAATTAAAAAAAGTTTAGAAAACTCATTTACCATTGCAAGTGATACTTCTCCTAATATTTCATCAGTAGAAAAAAACGGTAGTGTTGATAACTTTAAAAAATCTAATAAACAGTTAATAATTGATGAAATTGAAAAAAGATTAAAATTAGCATTTGGAATAGATTACTCTGCATGATTTAACAAACCAATTTTAAAAAGAAATGATACTTTTAATGATGAGAAAAGTTATGTTTCAATAACTTTTAAAGATGAACAACAAATATCAGGAAATAATCAATTTTTAACTAATGTAATTATGCCAATTAATGTAAAATTAACAGATTTATATTATCAAAGAAGTGCTCAAAAAAGATTACAAGTTGTTCCAGGAAAAATTGTAAGTCCAAATACAGATAATAATGAATTGGTTATTGATAAACCTGAATATGATCCAAAAAATAATACTTTAATTTATCATAATTCAGTTGATGTTACATTTTCTGCAATTAGTGAATCTGAAATAATGACAGTTAATGGTAAAGAAGTACCTGTATTTAACAATATTTATAGAATTAAGTTAGATGATAGTGTAGATACTTATAAAATTGAAGTAAATGGTATTAAAAATGTTGGAAGAATTACAAAGTTAAGTTTAAATATTAATATTCAATCACTTTCAAATCAATTAAATTATCGATGACTTGGATGAAATCCAAAAGAAAATTTAGAGCAAAGTAAATTAATTGAAAAAACTTTAGGAGATGGAAAACCTAATCCTGATTATGATCCTTCAATTAATCCTAAAACAGGAATGAGAAATGAATATATTTTTCTTGAAAGAAATATGAAGTTTCCTTTCTATCAAGATCCACTTGATAAATACGGAAATAGAATAAAAGATTTTAAAGATATAAATAAAGGAATTATTGCTGAAGCAAGTGTTGCAAATAGTGGAGTTACACTTCTTGATAAATTTGATATGTCAAAAGTTTATCAAGTTGATAGATTAAAATTAAATGAAAAACTTGAAATAATTGAAAAAGAAGAAAAAATAAGTTTAAATTTAAATGAACAATGATCAAAAGAAGGCTTATGACATTATGTAATTTATTTAAAAGATTATGTTGAAAAAGAAATAGATCCTTCTAATCCAGGTAATGAAAAAGTTTTAGCTACAAAGGGAAGTACGATTCATAAACTGCTTTACATATCTAATAAAACTAAAGATTATACAAAATTTTCTAGTTTAGATTTTATTGCTAAAGATCAAAACATATCTAAGTTTTGAGATTCATTGCAAGGAGTTCATTTAAAAAATTATTTAATAGCTTATACAACAATTAATACTAGTCAAAAAATAGAGCAGTTAACTTATGAACAAGTAATTATGTATTGAAAAAAATATGTAAGTGATCAAATTTCTCAAAAAGTTGATGTTCCCCAAATTCCTGTAAGTTTTAAAGACTTAAATAATTTGAATATTAGTAACTTAAAAATGAATGAAATAAATCCTATTGAAGTTAAGAATAAAATTATTGAGCATGTTAAAAAATATATGCAAAAATTTAGTGATAAAGCAATTTATAAAACTGATTATATAATTTGTGATTCAACTGAAAATCAAATAGAAAATCTAGATTTTAATAATTTTGTTGATTTAAATGAAAATAATAAAATTAAAAGAATTAATTTATTTATTAAATCATTAAATACTTCAACTCTATTAACAGGAAAAAAAGAATTCAATATTATTAATAATAAAGATTTTGAAGAAAGTAAGGTATTAGATTTATCAAAAATAGCTAATTTAAAAGAAATTAAATATAACTTTACTGATACTTCAAATGAAAAAAAAGAAAAATTTGTTCAAAATTATATTTATGAATATGTTGAAAAAATTCTTGAAATTTACAAACCAAATAAGGTTAATTGAAATTATGATTATAAAAAGGATTACTATATTTCAATTAATTCACAAAATGGCAAAGATATTAAAGAATTAGATAATTTTGATGAAATAATAAATAACTTTTTAAATTCAAAAAATCAAAAAAACTTAGAAATATTTATTAATTCTAGTGATGAATCAATTAAGTTAAGTGGTTTTACAAGTTATAAAATTATTAATGATCCAACAAGTAAAGAAATTGCCCCTGATAGACCAAAACCACCAAATATTCCTGAAAAGAAAGAAGAAAAGAAAGATAAAACTAAATATAATAAGCAAAATTTATGATGAATAATTTCATTAATTATTCCTTTAACAGGATTAATAGTTTTTATTATTTGATGAAGGAAAAATAAAAAAAATAAAAGAATAAAGTAAAATTTATGTTATTATTTAATTAAGGTTGATAGAGCACTAGTTGTACTAGTATTCTATCTTTTTTTGTCTTTAATTGTCCTTTCAACTCTTTTTTTTATTTTAAAAAGAATCTAGTACAACTAGAGTTTTTTCAATCTAATTTTCCCTGGGGAAAATTTAAACTAAAGCTTAATAGGAGGAAATTAAAATGAGCGAAGTTAATAAAAAATTTACAAATGTTTATTTACATAGAAATGCTGTTAAAAAAACTTATTTAAATTCTAATGGAAATGAATTTGCTGTTTTAGAAATTATAAATAATGATAAAGAAAAAAAATATATTACACTTTCAACTAAGTTAATTAAAAATATTGAATTTTCAAAAGAAGAAGGTAAAACATTTTCTTTATCTGAAAATAAAGAATCACCATTTGTTCAAGTAGCTATTCCAAATAGTGGAGAAATTACAATTGATGTTTTAGATAAAGAAAAAAACAAAGATAAAGAAATAAAAGAGTATGATAAGCAAATTATTAAAGCTAATACTTTATTTTCAGATCTTTTAAAAATTAATCAAGACACAATTGCTTGAGCAAAAGAAGCTAAACAAATATGAGTAAAAGAAGCAATTGATGTAAATTTACCTTCTCCAAATGAACAAAAAGAAATTGATGTTCAAGAAGGAGAAATCAATTTTTAAAATTAATCAAAATAAAAACTAATTAAACACCATAATATTTGGTGTTTTTTTATTTTAATATAATAAAATAAAAAAGTAATGAGTATAAAAAGGGAAGGAATTATTATGAATGAAATATTTGCTAGTGAATTTAATTCTATAAATCAAATAAATCTTTTAAATAATTTAGAAGAAAAGTATTTTTTAAAATTAAAAAACGATTTTAAATTAAGTTTGGAAAAAATAGATGAAGAAGTTGTAAATTCAAAGTGAAGAGTGAATAAAGGATGAATTATAAAAGAAAGAAATATCAAAAGAACTATAATTACTAAATTTGGAGAAGTTACTTATAAAAGAACAAAATTTATAAATAAATATAATGGTAAATGTAGTTTTTTGGCAGATCCTTATATGGAAATAGAAAAATATCAAAGAATATCATTTTCTTTAGAAAAAGAAATTCTTGAATCATTTAACCATGGTGAAAGTCATATTATAGTTTGAGAAAAGATTAAAAAATCAAATATAACAAAAAGAACAATATCAAATATTTTAAAACGTAATGCTGAATTTAATTTTAAAAAGTTAGACTTAACTAAAGATGAATTTAAAAATGATTTGCCTGTTTATGTAGACATAGATGATTGTTGAACAACAGTTAGATTTAAAAACAAGAAAAGATGAATTAGAGTTAGAGTTGCTGTTGCGTATCAAGGAAAAATTAAGGAAGGCAAAAGAAATAAATTAATTAATAAAAAAGTATTTTTAAAAACTTTTTTAAAAGGTAATTCCTGTAATACTTATGATTATTCATGTTGATTACAACAAGAAATAGAAAAAAATTATGGAACTTTAACTAATAAAAAATTTGTGATTTGTGGTGATGGAGCAAATTGAATTTTAGAAATTGCAAATTTTTTAGGAGCTGAATTTGTTTTAGATAAATTTCATTTATTTCAAAAAATATATTTCTGTTTTCCTTATAAAAGAAGTAAAAATAAAAGTAAATTAATGAAACTATATGAATTAGCTATTGAAAAATATGACTCTAAAAATATTAAATCTTTAATTAATTTTTTATATGAAAATGTTGATTCAATAGGTTTAAAAAATAAAAGAATTAAAGAAGCTATTAAATATATTTCAAATAATATTAAAGGAATTGAAAATCATTTTAAAGATTGATATATTGGATGTTTTGCTGAATCTGCAGTAAGTCACTTAGTAAAATCTATTAAAGGTTATGGAGCAAAAATTTATAATAAAAAAACATTTGAGTTACTTATTAATTTAAAAGCAACAAAAATTAATAATATTGATATTTTAGAAATAATTTATTTTAAGTTTAAAGAAAATTTAGAAGATCAAATATATGATAATCAAAAAATATTTATTTCAAATAAGTCTAATAACTTAGAAAAAAGAAATTTAAAAAGTGTTAAAATTTCTATTTTAGATTATAAAAAAACTGGATATAATGAACTAATTAGAAAATTAATACATTAAATTTTTAAAATCTATTAAACTGCAAACTTGGCCTCCAAGTTCTTTTTGAGCTAGTATTTATGCTAGCACAAAAATTGCGAATGCTAGCATTTTTTTTGGTAAAAAACCCTTTAATAAAGGGTTTTCCAAAAAAAGTGATAGTATTCCTTATCCTGTTACCAAAAACTTCGTTTTTCGGTAAAAAAAGAAATTTATTTAGTTTTTTAAAATTATTTATGTTAATATCTTTGTGAAATAAAAAACTCAAAAGCAGTTTTTAAATATTTACTTGAATATGGTCTAAATTTGGTTAATCCAAATTAATTATTAGGATCATTACCCCCTTACTTTTTCCCACAACCTAATAAAATATATACTTGAAATTTTAAGCTAATTTAATATATAATTATAAAAGGTGATTAGTGTGAATTATTTTGAAGAAATAAAAAAGGCTCTTGTAAATAAAGGAGCAAAAGGTACTATAAGTACAAATACAGAATTTAAGTCAATGGGATTAGACTCACTTGATTTAATGGATATGATAGTTACTTTAGAAGAAAAATTAAATATATCTATATCAGATGATGATTTATTATCTATGAAAAAAGTAAGTGACCTTTTGGAAGTTATTGAAAAAATAACTAAATAATTTATGGAAAATAAATTGAATGAATATTTAGAATTATTTAAAAACAAAAAAATAAAACTTACAGATGTAAGACTATCTATGTTAAGAATAATCTCTACAAAAAAACATTTCACCATTAATGAATTAATTTCAATGGTAGAAAAAGATTTAGGTAGTGTAAATGTAATGTCAATATATAATAACATAGATTTATTTTTGGAAATGCATTTATTATTTGCAAATACAATAAATGGTAAACAAATTATATATGAAGCTATTTCATCACAATTAATGCATATTACATGTGATCATTGTGGTTCTTTAGAAGATTTAGAAAGTCCTTCTTTAGCAAATGAATTATTTCTTAGATTTTCAAATATTTTAAAAGATAAGGATATGGAGTTAGAACATTTTAAATTGGAACTACATGGAATTTGTAAAAAATGTAAATAAAATAAGCATCTTTTATATATGATACTTTTTAATGATATAATTAAAAAGTATTTTTATAGGGGTATAGTTCAGTTGGTAGAACATCGGACTTCAAATCCGAGTGTCGTGGGTTCAAGTCCTGCTACCCCTGCCAAATAGAAATAAAATACCCTTTATGGGTATTTTTTAAATAGGGATATAGTTCAGTTGGTAGAACATCGGACTCCAAATCCGAGTGTCGTGGGTTCAAGTCCTGCTATCCTTGCCAAATAGAAATTTTAAATCTATACAAATTAAGTTGTATAGATTTTTTATTTAAGCATATAAAAAAGCATTTAATTAAATGCTTTTGTTTTTTATTTTTTTGCTAATAATGTTTTTTTAACAGCTATTAATCCTATTGTATCAATTCCTGCATGCCAAGGATAAACAGTAGGTATCTTGCTTTCCTTAAATTTAATATCATTAGCTTTCAAATATTTTTTTATTTGTTCTATATGGGCTTTTTTTACTTCTGGTAATGAAACTAATAGTAATTCAAAATCTTCTGTAATTTCTTTTTTTAAAGCTACTATCATTTTGTCTAAGACTGATCCATATGTTCTGCCCATACCAATTTTTTTTGGTTTAGCCAATCACTGAATAGCAACTTTTGCTTTAATCATTTTTAGCATTGTTATTAATAATGAATTTGCTCGTCCACCTTTAGACATTTTTTGTAAATCACTTGGTATAATAGCTGTTCATGAACCAACAGTTCATTTATCAGATTCTTCTTGATATTTTTTAGGATCTTCAATTCCTTCTTTTATCATTTCATCAAACTTTAGTGCTAATAGTTGAGCACAATTTGCTGCTAAAAAGTTTTCAATAACTGTAATTTTACCTTTGTAATCTTCGTCATTTGCAATCATTACTGCAGTTTGATGCATACCAGAAAGATTGGAAGGGATTGTCATATGAATTATATGATCAAATTCTTTTAACATTTCATCATATTTATTCATTAATTCTCCTGGCGAAGCTTGACTTGTAGTAGTTTTTTTACCACTTGCCAATATTGTAATTAAATCATTATTTTTAATTTCTTCTGGTGTATCTAAGTAATCATCTTTATCATCTACTATTAAATGTAAAGGTAAAACTTTTATATTATTTGTATTGTGTTCTTTTTCAATAAAACCTGTAGAACTATCTACTAATATTCCTATTTTCATATAAAAAACTCCTTATTTTTTTCATATCGCTAATTTAAATACTTATTACTTGTATTTTACAAATATTTAGTATTTTCATTTCTAAATTTTAAGCGATTACGATTCTTTTTACTTTATTTATATATTTCTTCTTTAATTATAAAATAAGATATATCTATAAAATTCTACTTTTCAAAATATTTTTAACACTCTCAATACTTCTTTAATAGCCTTCTTAAAGATTTTTTCTTTCCTGTGTTTTTCAATTTCTCAATTATATTTTGGAGTTGTTTTTAAAACTTTGCAAATCTTGCTTCAGTTTTATTTATTGTTCAACTCCGTACTAATTGATTAAATGATTTTTTATTATCCATCCCATAATTGATTTAGAAATTTTTAACTGATGAGAATAATTTAATTTATAAAACTCCTCAACAATTAATTTTTTATTATTATCTATTTACTCACCTTAGTATTTAACAATTATTAGGGGCAACTAGATATTATATTTTTAATATTATTTATATTTTTTACTACTAATATCTGAATTTGTAACTATTTTCATAGTTTTTCTTCTCAAATTTGATGAGGCATAAATGCAAACGTTTCTCTACCTGTGTGACAAGTAATTGTATTTGGCATTTCATCAAATAAGCCTATTTCATAATTTGATTCTTTCACAATTTCTTTAACAAGATTTAAAGTTGTTTCATCTACTCTTGAATAAGAAATGTCTACTATGTTACTTTTCGGGTAATTTGATTTTAATAATTTAAGTGCTTCTTCAACAGCTTTTTTAAATGTTCTGGTTTTTCCTTGTTTGTCAATTTCTCCATCATATTTAAGTATTGGAGTTATTTTTAATATTTTTGCAAGACCTGCAGCAGCTTTGCTGATTCTTCCTCCACGCACTAATTGATCAAGTGATTTTGGAATAATATATCCAACAACTTTATTGTAATCTTTTTCAATTATTTCAACTATTTCTTGAGCTGTTTTCTTTTCTTCAAGTAACTTCATAATTAACTCTATTTGACGTTTAAGAACTATACTTACGCTATTTGTATCAATTACATGCACTTTATCTTTATACTCATCTTCTTGTGAAAACATTTTAAAAGTATTGTATTGTCCTGAAAGACCTTTTGAAAGTAATAAACAAATAACATGATCATAACTTTTTAATAATTCATCTCATTTTTTTAACATTGTTCCTGGAACTGATTGAGAAGTTTTTAACAGTTGAGAATCATTTAATTGATAAAATTCATCAGCTTCAAAACTTTCATCGTCAGCTATTTGCTGACCATCTTCTTTAGTAATCATCAATGGAACCAAATATAAATCCCTATAATCCTTTATATTTTTTATACCACTTGATGAATCTGTAATTACAGCTATTTTCATAATTTTTCTCCTCAAACTTGGTATGGCATAAATGCAAATGTTTCTCTACCTGTATGACAAGTAATTGTATTTGCTAATTCATCTCACAGACCAATTTCTAAATCTAATTTTTCAACAACTTTTTTAACAATTTCAAGTGTTTCAGCATCTGCTCTTGAATACGATATATCAATAATTTTATTTTTTGGATATTTTGATTTTAATAATTTAAGTGCTTCTTCAACAGCTTTTTTAAATGTTCTGGTTTTTCCTTGCTTGTCAATTTCTCCATTATATTTAAGTATTGGAGTTATTTTTAATATTTTTGCAAGTCTAGCAGCAGCCTTACTAATTCTTCCTCCACGCACTAATTGATCAAGTGATTTTGGGATTATGTAGCCCACAATTTGATTGTAATATTGTTCAACTATATCTTTTATTTCTTGTCCCGTTTTTCCTTCTTCAATTAATTTCATAACTAATTCTAATTGGCGTTTAAGAGCTATACTCACTCCATTAGTATCAACTACGTGTATCTTATCTTTATATTCACCTTCTTGTGAAAACATTTTAAAAGTATTGTATTGTCCTGAAAGACCTTTTGAAAGCAATAGACAAACAACTTCATCGTATTGCTTTAATAAGTCATCTCATTTTCTCATAACATTACCAGGAATAGACTGTGATGTTTTAAGTAATTGTGAATCATTTAATTGGTAAAATTCATCAGAACTCAAATTTTCATCATCAGCTATTTGTTGGCCATCTTCTTTAGTAATCATCAATGGAATAAGGTACAAATTTTTATACTTTTTTGTATCTTTAATTCCGCAAGAAGAGTCAATTAATATTGCAATTTTCATAATTCCTCCTCTATATAAAAGATTTATTATATTATATAATTGTTTTGAAGTTATTCCAATAGAAATGAAGGTAATTCAAATGAAAATATTTTTAAAATATGTTAAAAACTTCAATACTATAGTGGTTTTATTTAAAAATAAAAAAGTGATAAGTACAAAAAAAGAACAAGATTATGAGATTCTATTTCATGAAAATGAAGTTATAGGTTTAAATATTTTTAATTTTGAATCAGATGATAATTTTAATTTAGAAGATAAAAGAGTTCAAAAAAAAGCTGAACCGTTTATTAAAAAATACTTAGGTGATTTTAAATTTGAAAATCAATTTATAATTGCAAAAATTGTAGAATGTGAAAAAATACCAGACACTCATTTATCTATTTGCAAAGTAGATACTGGAAAAGAAACTATTCAAATAGTTTGTGGAGCTGCAAATGCTAGAAAAAACTTATTTACAACATTAGCAACACTTGGTTCATGAATGCCTGATGGAACTCAAATTAATCAAGGTAAATTAAAAGGTTTTGATTCTTTTGGGATGTTGTGTTCTGCAAAAGAACTTGAAATTAGAGATGAAAAATATAATAAAACTGGAATTATGGAATGAGATGTTGATGATTCATATATTGGAAGATCAATATGAGAGGTTCTAAATGAAAAATAGATTTAATATAGATCTGAGAATTTTTGAAGATTATTATTCTGCAGATTATTTTAAAAAAACTAAAGAAATATTAAATAAATTTAAACCAGATCAATTAGTTACAATGCAATGATTTCAAAGAAATGATCAAACAGTAATTTGTGGTATTGAAATAATTAAAGAAATTCTTAGATTATCAAAAATAAAAGATTTATTTGTTGAAGCAGTTGATGAGGGTGAAATTGTCAATAGTTTAGAACCAGTACTAAAAATAACAGGAAAGTACAGTGATTTTGCTCATTTTGAGGGACTTTTTGATGGTATATTATCAAGAGCTTCAACAATTGCAACAAATGCTAAAAAAATAGCATCAGCTGCAAATGGCAAAACTGTGCTAAATATGAATGACAGAATGGACTATTATACAAATCAACAAATAGATGGTTATGCATCAGCAATTGGAGGAATTAAAAACTTAGTAACTGCTGCTTCATTTGAATTTTTAGCAGAAGAGCCAAATTTAAATGGAACAATGCCTCATGCATTAATTGCTTCATTTGATGGAGATTTAATAGAAGCAACAAAAGCATATAAAGAAGTTTTCCCAAAAAATAATTTAATTATATTAGTTGATTATAACAATGATTGTATAAGTGACTCTATAAAGGTATGTAATGCCTTTAAAGATGAGATTTATGCAGTAAGATTAGATACTTCTCCTTCATTAGTAGATAAATCACTTCAAGATATGCAAGAAAATAGTCAAGAATTACATGGAGTTAATCCAACACTAGTTAAAATGTTAAGAGAAAAACTTGATTTAAATGGACACAATAAAGTAAAAATAATAGTTTCTTCAGGATTTAATGAAGAAAAAATTAAAATGTTTGAATCACAAAATACACCAGTTGATATATATGGAGTTGGAGATGCAATTACAAAAAATAAAATAGGTTTTACAGGTGATATAGTTCTAATTAATGGTAAAAAACAAGCAAAATTTGGAAGAGAAAATAGTTTTTCAAATAAAATAAAAAGTATAAAATATAGTTAGTTGCTTTCGCTTAAATGAAAAGGGGTGTTACTTATGAAATTCTTTTTAAGAAAAAGAAAGAAAACTCAGAAAGTTAAAAATTCTGAAGAAAAATATGAAGATAGAAACCCTAATCATTGAACTTATAATAATGACCCAATGTTAAATATGGATCCAATATTTACTGATGATCCTAATGCAAAAAAAATATCTATAGAAGATATTACAAGACAATTAAATAAAAAACACTTGGAAGCAGAAGATAATTCAGATTCAGAAAACGTTTTAATTAAGGAAAAGCTAAAAAATATTAAAAAAAATATTGGACAAGCTGATAATCAACCAAAAAAAACTGAAGGAGTTCTTGGTTCTATAATTGATAATGCTAGAAAAAATACACAAAGTATACAAAATCATATTTTAGAAACTGATCCAGTAATTGCTAAATTACAAAAAATTGAAGAATTGAGAAAATCAGGGGGAGTAGATGCAGATCTTTACACTGATGTAGAAAAAATAAAAAACAATACAATAAGTTATTCACAAAGAGCAAAAGAATTTCTAGAACAAAATTCAATGAAACCAGTTGAATCAGAACTGGAAAGAGTTAGAAGATTATCTCAAAGAGTTCAAAATGAAAGAGAAGAGCTTAATAAACAAAATAAAGTAAAATCAAATTCCAAAGTATCAAAGGAAAAAGAAGTTGAACCAAAGAGAAATATATTCTTAGCAGTTTCAAAAAGTCAAATGCAAAATAATTCTATTAAAGATGAGGTAAAACAAAAGCTATTAAAATTAAAAGAAATTAAGTTTCAAAATATTGAAGATGAAGTTGAAAAAACAATTCAAGAAATTGACTCTAAAATATTTTATAATGAATCGATGAAAGAAGAATTCTTTGAAGAGAAATTAAAAGAATTTGATAAACTTTTAAAAGAAAATACTAAACCAAATAGAAAACCAGAGCTTATTAAGCCTAGAAGACTTCAAAATAAAAAGAAATAAGGTGACATTCAAATGGATCAAAAAAATAGTAATAACATAGATCTAACAAAAGAATCAAAGTTGGAAAGTGAAAAAGCTAAGAAAAGGCTTGAAGAAATTAAATTAAGCAATGATTTAATAAATTCACAAGTAGCTTCTAATAATTTTTATGTTCCAAAAAGAAAAACTATTAACTCTAGTAATGAAGAAGTTTCTTTAATTAAACCAAGAAAGAAAAAAAATCTTCCTTTTACAGATCAACAGCAAAAGGAACTTGAAAAAACTATTTCAGATATTACAAATGAATATAAAGATATTGAAAAAGAGCAAAAAAATATAGAAAAAAAACTTTTAAAAGAAGAAGTCAAAATCTCTAGATTAATAACAAAAACCAATAGAAGAATACGCAGTTTAATAGATAAAGAAGATATGGAACAATTAGAAAAAAGTGTTGATCTTCAAGAGCAATATATAAAAGCATTTGATAAAGTACAAGAAGGTATAAATACATTAGTTTTAAGAGAGAATAACATATCTTTAGGAGAAAGAAGAAAATATATATATAATAAAGCTTATAATGCTGAAACTGAGAGAGCAAGAAGACTTGTTGAATTAAGAAACTCTAATAAAGAAACATGAGCTAGTCAAATTAAAAAGGAAAAACAACAAGATGATAAAAGACCAAGTGAAAATTGAAGAGAAAGACTTGGTATTGATAAAGATAAATAAAAATAAATTTATTTCTATATAATTTAAAAAACATATTTTATACTTAATAAAATATGTTTTTTATTATTAAAATAGTTAAAAACCTAAAAAGTTAATCTGATAAAGCAAAAATAAAATGGGATAAGGAAGAGTATTAAGACATTTTTAAATATTATTTATTAGTTAATTTTGTATGAAAATACATTATTACTATTGTATAATTTTATTAATATTAGGAGAATATGTATGAACTTAGGACTTATTTATGCCTCAACAGGCGTTGAAACCACTCAAACAGTTATGATAATTATTTTGTTAGTTTTAGCAATTATATTATCTTTATATACAATAATTACATTAAGAAAAGTAGGTATTGCAGCTAAGAAAGTCGATTATTTTTTTGAAGACTTAACTTATAAATCAGAAATGCTAAATGCTACAGTTGATACTGTAGCAAGAGTGACAAATTATATCGATATATTTGATGCTTTTGCGAAAAGAAATGTTAAATCATGAGTTAAAGTTGCAACTAAAAATAAAGATGTTGTTTATAAACTAGTTGATAAACTAAGAGAATTTGCGAATTCAGAAGATTAATTGGGAGGTTTAAGATGTTTAAGTTATTAAAATTAGCCTCATGGGTTTTTCTTGGAATGATGTTAGCTCCTAAAAAAGGTGTAGAAATTAGATCTGATTTTGTAGATTATTTAAAAAAATATAGACCACAAATTAAAAAATTAATAACAACAATAGAAGAAACTTGGGAAAAATCTCAAGGAAATGAAAGTGATGAAGTCATTGCAAATATTGAAATGAAACTTTCAAATATTAGAAATGCAAGTGATGAATTA
This sequence comes from Spiroplasma floricola 23-6, assembly GCF_002813555.1. Lineage (NCBI taxonomy): Bacteria > Bacillati > Mycoplasmatota > Mollicutes > Entomoplasmatales > Spiroplasmataceae > Spiroplasma > Spiroplasma floricola. The sequence goes on along the minus strand of NZ_CP025057.1, from coordinate 1,085,011 downwards.
GACGCAGCAAAAACAAAAGAATTAGCTTTCAAAGCTCTACAAAAAATAGGGCAGACCACAGTTAAAATAGGTCAAGAAATTGTTAAATCTGATAATGTAAAAATAATAGCAAAGGATTTAGCAATGATAACAGTTGATATTATTGATAAAGCAGATGAAGTTTATTCAAAAGTAAAAGATGTATCAATTAGTATGAGTGAAGATGTATATGAAGTTGGAGACTCAAAAAAAGTAAAAACAAATATTAATAAGGAGAAATAACAATGCGTAGCATTTTAGAAGAATTAAAACAAAGAGACTTGCTTAAGCAATTTACAAATGAAGAAAAAATATTAAACGCTCAAAAGCAAGGTGCAGGTTTATATTGTGGATTTGATCCAACAGCTGATTCACTTCATGTTGGCCACTTGATTCAAATTATAAATCTTAAAAGATTTAAAGATTTTGGTTTTGCACCAATTGCTATACTTGGTGGGGGAACTGGAATGATTGGTGATCCAAGTTTTAAAAGTGAAGAGAGGAATCTATTGACTTTAGAACAAGTTGGTAAAAATGTTGAAGGTATTAAACAACAATTGAATTTTTTAATACCAGATATTAATGTAATTAATAATAATGATTGATTAGGGAAAATGTCTTTAATAGATTTTTTAAGAGAAATCGGAAAAGATTTTAACTTAGCATATTTATTAGCAAAAGAAAATATTTCATCAAGAATTGAAAAAGGACTGAGCATAACAGAATTTTCATACACAATGCTTCAAGGATATGATTTCTATAGATTGTATCAAGATCATAACTGTTTAATGCAAATTGGTGGTTCTGACCAATGAGGTAATATAACTAGTGGAACTGACTATATTGCAAGTAAAGTTGGAAGAGAGAACTCAAAAGCTTGTGGAATTACAATGAATCTTTTAACAAAAAAAGATGGAGTCAAGTTTGGTAAAACAGAATCAGGAGCAATTTGATTAGACAAAAATAAAACAAGTGAATATGAGTTTTATCAATTTTTTATTAATCAAGATGATGAAGATTGTGATAAGTTATTTAAATTTTTAACAACAATTTCTTTAGATGAAATTAATAAAGTTAAAGAAGATCATGCAAAAGAACCTTTTAAGCGAATAATGCAAAAAAGATTAGCTCAGGAAGTTACAAATTTCGTTCATGGAAAAGAAGGTTTAGAAAAGGCAGAGAAAATATCTGAGGCATTATTTAGTGGAGATCTATTAAAATTAAATAAAATCGATTTATTATCAATAATTAACTCATTAGAAAAAAACAAAGTAAAGGAAAATATTAAATTAATTGATTTAATAGTTGAAACAAAAATAGCAAGTTCAAAAAGAGAAGCAAGAGAACTGATTAATGAAGGTGCTATTTCAATAAATAACAATAATAAATTTGAAGAAAATACAATTGTTGACAAAAAAATGATAACTGTAGATAATTTTATTATTATTAAAAAAGGTAAAAAGAAATATTTTATTGTAGAAATTATATAGGAGCAATTAAAAAATGAATTTTGACTTAATTTTAAAAAATACTGTAGAAGAATTATTAAACTATTTTAATGAGGATTGTTTTAAAAACCTAAAATTAAATGGGAAAGATATAAGAATCTCTGTAGATAATCTATTTGAAAAAATTAGTACAGATAATTTTGAAGGTATAGATTTAATAATTGATCAATTGAATCAATTAAGACAAGAAAATCAAGATTTATTAACAACCAAAAAAGCTAATCATATTTTTTATGCAAGTACAGAAATTCTTTTATCTTCAGCAACTGAAGGATTTAGAAAAATAAAAGAGGCTTTTCATGATTTGAATTTCCTAAAATACACTGAACATGAAAAAAATTTAATAGATTTAAATGAAAAATTTGTGGTTAGAAAATTAGCATCAAATTCTCAAAGAGTTATAAATAAATATGAAAACCTATCATTTAGATTTATAAATAATGAGAAAATTTCAGACTTTTTAAATAGCTTAAATAAAATTTCAAAAAGCGAAAATGTTAGTGATATTCTTTGTTGAGCAAAAGAAGTTTTATTAAAACAAGATGAAATTAAAAGATTAGATTATTTTATTAATTATGATGCATTAGTTGATGAATATGGGTGAATTCATGATATTGTAAAATTATCATCAGCAAATGCTGAATTTATGGGATTAATTGTTAATATAGAGATATTTTCAAATGTAATTAATCAAAAATCTTATAAAGAAAATAAAGTCAGAGCATAATAAAAATCACGAGTATTCGTGATTTTTATTATTTATATAATGAAATACTTTAAAGAATAAAAAAACTATTATAAAAGTGTTTCTATTAAAAAGAATGTAAAGGGACAATAGATACTTTTCTAAATTATTTTTTCTTCTCTTTCTTCAATATTTTTTGCTTGCTCTGTTTCCATAAAAAAATAAATGTTACTTTTTTTAAAAAAGGAAGTAAATAAACTAGTTATTATTATAAAAAATTTAAATAGTTTAGAGTTAACTAATTTTCATTTTAAACATAATGATCAAAAATATTTAATAGTTAAAACTCTTCTAAAATTATTAATTTTTTATTGAAAAGTAAGGATTTAGCAATAAATAACTTAAACTAATATTTTCTTGTTATAAAGAACTTTCAATATAAGGAAATTATTTTATAACCTTTTAATTAATATTAATTAGTTTAGTTAATGGTGTTGTATTATAATAAGAATATGTGAAAAGAGGGCAAGTTTATGAATTTGGCAAATAAAATTACATTTGTAAGGGTATTATTAATACCTGTAATAGTAATATTGTTATTATTAACTCCAGCTAGCTGAGTTAATTATGAAGCTATAACACAACTAGGGAATCTAAATGTATTCTCAATAGGAAACTATCATTTACCTTTAACTTATCTAATAGCAGGAATATTGTTTATAGTAGCAAGTTTAACAGATATGTTAGATGGCTATGTTGCAAGAAAGTACAATATGGTTACTAATTTTGGTAAGTTTTTTGATGCAATTGCAGATAAATTACTAACTAATTCAGTATTAATTATATTTGCTTGTTTTGGTATTTTACCAATATGATTGTGTATTATTTTAATATGTAGAGATTTTATAATAGATGTTGTAAGACAAATTTTAGCAAATTCAGCTGTTGTAATGGCTGCAAATAAAATGGGAAAAATTAGAGCAACTGCGGAAATGGTTGGATTGAGTATTTTATTTTTCTTAGGAGCTCAATGTTGAGATAATTTCAATCAATTTGGATGAATTAATCAAGTTATTTTAATTCCAATGTATGTAACAGTAGTTCTTTCAATTTTATCTGCTGTAATTTATATAAATGCAAATAAAAAAGTTTTATTTGATAGTTCTACAGAGAAAAATGATGAAAAAAAATCTAAATAAAGAAGCTTATGCTATAGTAACTGGTGCTAGCAAAGGATTAGGTTATGCTTATTGTGAAGAGTTATTAAAGTTAGAGTATAACATTATTGCTGTTGCAAGAAATACAGATAGTTTACAAGAACTTCAAAAAAAATATAGTAATTTAAAAATAGAAACTTGAAACTTAGATTTAAGCGATTTAAATAACTCATATAAACTATTTGAAAAATCAAAGAATTTAGACATTGAAATAGTTATAAATAATGCAGGTTATGGAGTTTGAGGTTATTTTCATGAAACAGATCTGGAAAAAGAAATGAACATGATTGATTTAAATATTAAATCATTACATATTCTTACTAAGAAATTTACTCAATATTTTATACAAAAAAATAAAGGAAGAGTTATAAATATTGCTTCAATGGGTTCTTTTACACCAGGTCCTGTATTTTCAAGTTATTATGCTTCAAAAGCATATGTTTTAAGTTTTGGTATTGCAATAAATACGGAATTAAAGAAACTTAAATCTAAAGCAAGGGTTATAACTATTTGTCCAGGAGCATTGAAAACTGATTTTTGGAATAGAAGTAGTAATGAGCAGAGAGCAAAAATAAGAAATAACTCAAAAACTATTAGTTCTTCTGTTTATGCAAAAAATAGTTTAAAAAAAGCTTTAAAAGCAAAAAAGAAGAACTACATTATATTTGGAACTTTTAATAAATTGGCTAAAAAATTAACAAAAATAATGCCCGAATACGTTGTTTTAAATTCAGTCTATAACTATCAAAGGAAAACAAAATAATGCTTGCAAAAAATGATATTTTAAAAGCAATAAATATATTACAAGAAAATAAAATTGTCATATTGCCAACAGATAGTATATATGGACTTAGTGCTTTGTACAATGAAGAAAATAGAGTAAGAATTAATAAAATCAAAAGATCTCAAGAATCAAAGCAATTAATTGTACTGTTTTCTAAATTAAAGCAATTGAAAAAAATTATTAATATTAATAAAAAATTTAAAAAGAATGTTAAATCAAAGATTCCAATTACTCAAATAGTGAATACTTATAAAAATGAGAGTATAGCTTTAAGAAAAGTTAAAAGAAAAGACTTGGTAAAGATAATTAATAAAACAGGATTGATATTTTCAACAAGTGTTAATTATTCAAATAATCCATATTTAAGCAAAAAAGAAGAGTTAGATCTATTTAATATAAATATAAGCGAAGTTTTTTGAGATGGAGAACTTAAAGGAAAACCATCTAAAATCATAGATTTAGTTAACAATAAAGTAATTAGAGAATAAAACTAATTACTTTTTTTATGAATTTTTAGCTAAAAAAAAGCAATAATATTTATTGCTTTTTTATTATTTAATTAAACGATTGTATCATTCAACAATTAATGCTTCATTGATTTCTTGATTTAATTCTTTTCTTTCTGGTAATCTTAATAATGAACCAGTCATTTTTGCTTTGTCAAATTTTACAAATTCAACTGTTCCTGCATTTGATGCTAATGACTCAACAATTTTATCATTTTTTTGCATTTTATCTTTAACTGATATTATGTCTCCTATTTTAACTGCATATGAAGGAATATCTAATTTTTTACCATTAACTAAAATATGACCGTGTGAAACTAATTGTCTTGCACCTTGTCTTGTTAAAGATAATCCCATTCTGTAAATTACATTATCTAATCTTGATTCTAATTGTTGTAAGAAAATTGTTCCTGTAATTCCTTTAATTTTTTTAGCTCTTGCATAAGTATTTCTAAATTGTCTTTCTGTTAAACCATACATAAATTTAACTTTTTGTTTTTCTTGCATTTGTTGACCATAACCTGATAGTTTTGTTCTTCTTGCACCATGTTGACCTGGAGCAGTAGTTCTTTTTTTACCTTTTGAGAACTCTTTACCAGTTTCTAAGATAGAAAATCCATATCTTCTAGCTTTTTTAAATGTAGATCCTGTATATCTTGACATTTTCTATATCCTCTTTTTTCTATTATATATATTATTTGGAAAATCATAACTAAGGTTAAACTCCAGTAAAGGAAGTATATATTTCGCCCTTCATCTGCAGGGGTTACTTTTAAATAAGTTATAGACTAATTGTTTTACAGTGTTTAATTGCAGATTAACCAAAAATAATTATATATCAAATTGGGTTTAAAAAATAAGTTATTTGAAAAAAATACTCAATAATTTTGTATATGATATAATGATTTTGATTTTAAGGAAGTAAAAAATGGGGCCACTATGAAATATTGATCAAATATTTAAAAATCCGATATACATAAGCGCAATATGTATATTTTTTGCTTGCCTTTTTGCAGCAATAATTATTCTAGTTTTGATGAGTATTTATAAAAGAATTCTTCAAACTGCTGCAAAAACAATTGATTTAATAGATGATTTAAAAAAATCACCATTAAAATATCGTTTAATGAGAATATCAATGATTTTTGATGAAACTGGAAGTTTTGAAAAAGAACTAATGATTTGAAGAACTAAATATGAAATACTTTTTGAAATAGAAATGCAAAAAGTATTTAGAGACTTTGTAGCTTTAATTGAAGATAAAAAGAATACTAGACCAAGTTTGAATAATTTAAAGAAATTTCAAGCAGTTTATCAAAAGACAATGACTATTAATAAGAGTGTTCATGAAATTTTTATTGAAACAATGAATAATTTAGAAATTGAATTTATTCAAAGAGATTCTTTAACATTTCAAAAAGAGTTATTCAGAATACTAAAAGATGAAGTTATTATGACAACATTTAAAGATATTGCAATTGATCAAGATAAATTAAAAGATACAATTGATCAAATAGAAAGTCTTTTTGAAGAGTTTTATTTCAAATTAGATGAAGGAAGATACAAAGAAAGTTGAGATTATCTATTAAAAATAGATCAGGCTTTAATTTTTTTAATTGAACTTTTAGATTCAATTCCTTATGTTATATCTACAATAACAACAGTTATTCCTCAAATGATGACTGAATTAAAAAATAAACATATAACTTTCGGACCAGTTAGAAAAAACTTACATTTAAATGCAATGAAATATGGAGAACTTGAAAATTATATAGATAATTTAAGAATTAAAATTAACAATGAATTACAAAAACTGCAATTTAAAAAAGCTAATAGAACTTTAAAAGAGGTATTTAACCAAATAAATTCATTTAAAAGTGCAGTTGAAAATGAAGATAATCTAAAATCATTTTTCGAAGTTAAAACTCCAAGTATTAGAAATAAATTTGATATGATAGAGCATTCATCAAGACTACTTGAAAGAGATTTTACAAGAATTGAAGATATTACAAAGCAATTTTCAAAAGAAAGAAATGACTTTGAAATTGCCAAAGCAGCTTTTAGAAAAACAAAAGCTAAAGCAGATTTATTATTTTCTCAAATTGATTTAGGAACTAATAACGGAGAAGAGATTAATTTATTTGAAATTAAAACTGAAATGTTAAAATTAATGGAACAATCATTAAAAGACATGTCAGCATTAGAAAAATCAGCAAAAATAGTTGAAAGCAAAAGCACAAATATTGATTCATTAGTTAATCAAGTTATTTTTATTCAATCAATTTTAAATCAACTTGATGTTAAAATTAATCAATTTAAATCAATTTATGAGTTAGAAAGATTTATTGATTCAATTCAAGAATTACACTTGAGATTATTAAAATATTCACGTGAAAATTTACAAAAAATAACAACTCAAGAAGAAAAAGAAAGAATTTCAAATCAAATTGAAATATGCAATCAAGATACACTTATACTTGCAAGAGATTTAAATGACACAATCTTTTTAGATTACATTTCACAAGAGATAATTGTGTATTTAGAAAGATATGTTGGTAAAGTTGAAGGAATTGAGCAAGTTATTTATAATTGTGAAAAATTATTCAAAGAAAGAGAATTAGATCAATTGATTGGTTATTCTTTACAAATATTAATGAAACTAAAAGAAAATCGAATTAGATAAAGAGGGAATCAATGAAAAACGTATTAATAAGATATGGAGAATTAACTTTAAAAGGAAATAATAGAAATACTTTTATAAGTAAGTTAATACAAAATATCAAATTTAAGCTTAAGAAATATAAAGAAATTATAGTTTATAAAAAAGATCACAATAACTTAGTTTTAGAAATAAAAGAACAATCAAAATTAGATGAAATATGTAGTATACTGCAAAATATCTTTGGAATATACTCTTTGTCAATAGTTGAAATTGTTGAAAAAAATGAAGAAATTATTTTAAACAAAACTTTGGAAATATGCAAAAATCATTTAGGCACTTTTAAAGTTGAAGTTGAAAGAAAAGATAAAGGCTTTGCAATAAATTCTCAGGAGCTAAAGACAAAAATTGCTGTAAATATATTAAAAAATAATCAAAATATTAAAGTAGATGTTCACAATCCAGAATTAAAATTAACAGTTATTATAAAACATAATGGTGCTTTTATATTTACATCTAGAATTAGTGCTTTAAAAGGACTTCCTGTTGGAGTAAGTAGTAAGGGATTATCATTGCTTAGTGGAGGAATTGATTCACCAGTTGCAAGCTATTTAACTTTAAAGAGAGGAATGCAAGTTGATTTCTTACATTTTATGACACCTCCCCATACTTCTAAAGAAGCATTGGACAAAGTTTTTAAATTAGCAAGTAAAATAGAAAAATATAATCAAGCTAATTTTTCACTTTATGTTTGTGATTTCTCTATGATCTTAAAAGAGTTAATGCACATTAAAGAAGAATCATACAGAATTACAATTATGAGAAGAATATTTATCAGAATTGCAAACAAGTTATCAAATATTATAGGAGCACAAGCAATAATTACAGGTGAATCATTAGGACAAGTTGCAAGTCAAACCATTGAATCAATTCATGTTATAAATCAAGTATCTGATTTACCAATATTAAGACCAGTGTTAACATATGATAAAGAAGAAATTATAGAAATATCAAAAAAAATAGATACATATGAAACATCAATATTGCCTTTTGATGATGTGTGTTCAATGTATGTTCCCAAAAATCCTGTTACAAAACCAAAAACATTTATAGCTATTAAACAAGAAGAAAGTTTACTATTAGATGAAATGATTGAGTATACTGTTAAAAATTTAATTAAAATATATATATGAAGAGAAGGTGAGTTAGTTGAAAAATAGCAAAAAAAAGAAAAAGCAACAAAATAATAAATTTGGAGTTTTTAATGGTAATGTAATTAACAGTGAAACATTAGGCTATGATCAAGAATTTGAAATTGAAAACTATCAAGACGAATCTCTAATTATAACTGAAATAAAAAAACAACATTTAAAAGAAAAAAAACCTGAAATTAATAATAAAAATAAAAAAGGAAAGGCAAATTATTTCATTTATAAACTAACAGCGTATATAATTATATTATTGTTAATAGTTTTATTAATCGTGTGACTTGTTGTTAAATAGAAAGAAGTGAGAGTATGGATGAATTATTAAGGTTTATATTTAGAATATTGAATGTTATTTTTATTATTTTTATATTTGATTTACTTTTTGGTGGAAGAAGACGAAGAAATGGAGGAAGAACAAGAAATAATGATAATAGTCAAAGTCGTTATTCAAATGAAGATACAGTTGGAGGAGCAGGTTATGATCAATCAAGATCTTATTCAGATTTTTATCAAGGAGAATCTCAATTAGAACAAGCTTATCAAGCTCTTGGTTTAGTTAGAGGATGTTCTTTAAAGGAAGTTAAGAAAAGATATATAGAGTTGGCTAAAAAAAATCACCCTGATAAAAACCCAAATAAGGTTGAAGCACAAGCAGAAATGACAAAAATTAATAATGCTTATGAAACAATTGTAGAAGATTTTAATAGAAGAAAATAAAAAATTATTTAAATAATAAATGTAATCTTCAAGATATAGAATTTATGATAGAAAATTTTATCATAAGATTAAATTCTATAACTTAGAAGATTTTTTTTATTATTTATTTATATGTCTAATTACAAAAAAATATAAATAGAAATCATAGAAATAAAATTACTATAAAATGCTGAAAACTTAAAAGAGTTTTTATATTATAAAAGAATATTTAAGTGTTATGGAAATATAATTATGATATAGAAAGATAATTTAAGAGGAATTATATATGAAAAAATTACTATCAATTTTAACATCAGTAGGATTATCATCTTCAGCTTTTAGTGTAACATTATCTTCATCAAAAAATGTTATTCATAATAATGTAAAAAGTGATGAAAGTAATTTAAATTCTGTAGAATGAGCAGAAGTAAAAAAAATGACTTTTGATATTTTTAATAGAGATATGCCATTGCAATTTGCAAATGATGTATCTAACAATAAAAATATAGTTAATAAACAATTAAGTCAAAACAATATTAAAGATACTTATTTACAAAAAGCTAAAGAAGAATCTGAAAAAATAATTAATAAATTTACTGAACAAAATATTAGTCTAGATAAAGCATTAGACTTTATTAAAGCAAAATATCCTCAGTTTGAAAAGGAATATAATAAACAAATATCAACATATCAGGAGCAAAATTATAGTACATTAACTAACTCATATTTAGAAGAAACAAAATTAAAAAATTCTTATAAAGAGAGTTTTAATTATATAAATAATAGTGAAAATGTGGAAAAATATAATATTTCATTTTCAAGTGCTTATCAAAAAAATGGAGAATTAGTATCAAGATTAAAAACTGCAAAGATTTCATTTGTAACTTTAACTGCAGCTTCTGCAGTAGCAGCTGCAGGTTTCTATGCGGCAGCTCCTTGAACTCTTGGAGCAACTATTCCATGGGCAGCAGGTTGTACAGCAATTTCTATTGGTTCAGGTCTTGTGACAGCTGGTTTATCAGGAGCTTTACTTGCTTATGATGAAAAAGCCGAGAAATGAGATAAAGCTAGGAATGCAGGTAGTGTTGCAATAAATGCAGCTCAAGCTTTAGGAAGAATTGCTAAAACAGTATTAGTAAGTTTCACAGCAACTGCAACACCATTTATTTGAGCTATGCCAGCAGTAGTAGCAGTTATATCAATTGCAGTAGCAGTAGCAAGTTGAATTAATTATAATTTTTAGAGGGGGTATATAAAAAATGGATTGACAAGGATATCTAATTATAATAATTGTAGGGTTAACATTTTCTTTATTGGTTCCAATTTTTATTCAACTTTCGATTTATTCTTATAAAATTATAATTCAAAATGTAATTAGCGCATTTAATAATTATAGTAATTTTAAAAAGGATTTTTTAGTTCTTAAAAGAGAGCTTTATAAGTTTTATATTCAAACATTTGTTGTTTTTGTTTTAATGACTTCTATATATATATGAGCAGCTTTTTTAATAAAACCAGAAGAGAAAGAATTTTTAAGTTATATTATTGTAATTTCAATTATATATTTTATTTGCTTATTAGAAATTTTAATATTTGCTTATTTTCTAATATATAAAAGATTAAAAAAAGTAAAGTTTTTAAATAAAAAAGAAGCATTAGATGGATTTAAAGAATTAAGACAAGAAATGCCAAAAAAATTAAGTTATAAATCCTTTGAAATAGAAGATACAAGCAAAATTGATCAAGTTAATAAGCATTTTCAAAGATGTCAAAAGTACTTAAAAAGAAAAATAGCAAATTTAAAGAAAACTGAAGATAATTATAAAAAAATAAAAATATTTTTTTGATATTTAAGAGCAAATGGTAGTTTATTTTGATTTTATGCAAAAAATCCACTAAACTTACAAATTATAGTAGGACAAAATTTATATGAAGCTAATAAAATATCAACGATTTTAATAGAGAATTTTTTCTCGCTTTTAGATAAGCAGGAGTTAAAATTATCTGAAATTTAAACTCTCTTAAAATAGTTTAAATCTTCTTTAATAAGATAAAAAAAGTTAAATAATTTAAAATAGTTTCTAAATTTATTAAATATAATCTTCTAAATATAAAACTTATAATAAAAATAATATTATAATACCGGTTTTCTAATTTAGAAGATTTTTTAATATTTAATTTTAAAAATAGAATAGAGCTATTTTATAAAATATATTTTTACATTTATTTTATAAGTCAAAATTATTAAAAAGGTTTTTAAATTAAAAGGAAAATCTTTAAAAATTTTACAATGAAATATAAAGCTAACTATAAAAAATATACTTACTAAGATATGTTTAAACTAATAAAATGGTGTTTTTTTATTAATGATGTAAAATAAGAAAAGTGAGGTCTTATATGGAGTATTTAAATTTATTTAATGTTCAAAGTTGTTATAATTTCTTAAATTCTACAATTAGAATAGAAGATTATTTGAATTTTTTAAAGTTAAATAATCATGATTTTGCCTTTTATGCTGATAAGAATACAATGTATGGTGCTGCAGAGTTTTATGAAAAAGCAAAAGAAAAAAAACTTAAACCAGTTATTGGATTAAGTTTTGATTTATCTTTTGGAAATATTTTAATATATGCAAAAAATAATAAGGGTTTTGAAGAAATAAGTTATATTAGTTCTTATATTAATCAAAATGACAAAATTAATTTAGAACACTTAGAAAGTCTATTTTGAAAAACAATATCTAATGATCTTATAGTTATATCTAGTTTTTCAGTTGAAAATGTTGATAAATATTTAGAAAAATTTAAATCAATATTAAGTGATAAAAATTTCTATATAGGGATTACAAAACATAATTCTTCTTATTTTAAAAAGCACTCTAATGTAGTTTTTGCAAATGAAATTAACTTTCTTCATGAAAATGAATATCCAGTTTATAAAACTTTGATTGCAATTAAAGAAGGAAAATTAATTACAGAACTTTCAAATTTAGAAAAAAATTATTATTTTTCAAAAGAGTTAATTTCAAATTATATAAAAGTTGAAAATCATGTAAATAATATTTCAAAAATTACTTCTTTAATTGATATTGAAAATATTTTCAATTATGAAAAGCATTTTTTAAAATATCCAAATAGTAAAAAAATGCCCTCAAAAGAATACTTAAAAATAATATGTGAAGAACTATTAGAAGAATATTTGTTATTAAAAAATATTTTAGATAAAAAACTTTATAAAACTAGATTATATTATGAATTAGAAGTTATTAATAAGATGGGTTTTGAAGATTATTTTTTAATAGTTCATGACATAATTTATGAGTGCATTAGATTAAAGATTTTATATGGTCCAGGTAGAGGATCTGCTGCAGGAAGTTTAGTAGCATTTCTTTTAAAAATTACAAAATTAGATCCAATTGAGTGAAAACTTTTGTTTGAAAGATTCTTAAATATAGATAGAATAACACTTCCAGATATTGATCTTGATTTTCAAGATGATAGAAGAGAAGAAATTTTAGAGTATCTATTTAATAAGTATGGAAAAAATCATTTTGCAACAATAACAACTTTTCAAACAATTGGAATAAAAAATGCCTTGCGTGATTGTGGAAGAATTTTTGATGTGTCTATAAATGATATAAATCATATGACAAAACAAATTAATGAAAAAAATATAAAGGATTTATCGCTTGCTTTAGAAGATAGTGAAACACTTAGAAAGTATAAAGAAAAATATCCTCAAATTTTTGAAATAAGTGAAAAAATAATTGGACTGCCAAGACAAACTGGAACTCATGCAGCTGGAGTTGTATTCTCAAATATAGATTTATATAAAGTTGTTCCAACAAAAATTGGTATTAATGGAATCTCTCAAACTCAATTCTCAATGAACTATTTAGAAGAAATAGGTTTAATTAAAACAGATATTTTAGGTCTAAGAAATCTTTCAATAATTCAAGAGATTTTGAGAAACATTAAAATAGTAGATAAAGTGGATGTAGTTTTAGAAAACATTCCTTTAAATGACAAAAAAACATTTGAACTCTTAAGAAATGGAGATACAAGTGGTATATTTCAATTAGAATCACCTGGAATGACAGATGTTTTGATAAAAATGAAAGTTAACTCAGTTGATGATATAGCATTAACTAGTGCTTTATATAGACCAGGACCTCAAGATAATATTCCTTTATTTATTGAAAGAAAAAATAATAAAGAATTAAAATACTCTATTGATAAAAATATAGAAGATATATTACAACCAACTTTTGGAATTATAGTTTATCAAGAACAAATTATGGAGATTTTGCAAAGAGTAGCAAGTATGAGTTTAAGTAAAGCAGATGTTGTTAGACGAGCAATTGGTAAAAAAGATAAGAATTTAATGGCTCAATTTAAAGAAGAATTTATACAATCAGCAATTAAAAATCAATATACTAGTAATAAGGCAACAGAAATTTGAGCTTATATTGAGAAATTTGCTTTATATGGATTTAATAAATCACATGCCATTGCATACTCATTAATAAGTTATTGAATGGCATATTTAAAAGCAAATTATAAATCATCTTTTTATTGTTCTTTATTAAATGGTTCAATTAGAAATGAAGTTAAAACCTCACAGTATTTAAATGAAATAAAGAATGCAGGATTTAATATAAATCCCCCAACAATTAAAAATCCAAATAGTGTGTATATTTATCATAACAATATGATAAATATACCTTTAAATGTAATAAAATATATTGGTCCAGAATTTTTGAAAAATATTAAAGAGCTATTTAAAACAAATAAAACAGCATTTAACAATATTCTTTTATTTATTGGAAATATGAAAGATAAGGGATTGACCGAACAAAGATACATTGCTTTAGTTTATTCAGGAGCATTTGATTGCTTTGGTTTCTCAAGAAAAGATTTAATATTGAAAAAAGATCAGATATTTAATTTAGCTTCAACAGCAACTTTATTAAATGATCCAGATATTATTTTGGAATTAGAAAAAAGAAAAGATAAACCAGAAGAGATAATTGGTTTTGAAAAAGAATATTTAGGTTTTTTTGTATCATCTCATCCATTATCAATTATTAGAAAAAAAATAATAAATGGAGATAAACTAAGAACATTAAATACTTTGAAAAATGAAGGAGTTATTTGTGAAGTTTTAATTAATATAGAAAATATTGTCACTAAAAAAGATAAGAATGGCAATCAAATGGCATTTTTAGACATTGCAGATGAAACTGAAATAATGATGATAACAGTATTTTCATCTGTTTATGATAGTTTTAAAACCAAATTAAATTTAGGTAAAAATTTAATTATTAAAATAAAAACTCAAAAATTTAATAATAAAATAAATGCGGTTTTACTTGAAGTTATTAAAGAGATATAAAAAAAGTACTACAAGTACTTTTTTTGTTATTATAGAATTAATGGTGAAAAAATATGAAAAATAAATTCTTGCTTGTCGATGGTAATGCTTTAATTTTTAGAGCATTTTATAGCTCTTATGGAAGAGCAACTTTAACTACAAAAAGTGGTATACCAACAAATGCTGTATATTCGTTTATTAATATGCTTATGAACATTATTGAAAAAAATGACTATTTTTGCATAAAAGTTGCATTTGATAAAGGTAAAAAAACTTTTAGACATGATAAATTAAAAGATTATAAAGCTGGAAGAGCCAAAACTCCTTCAGAACTTATTATGCAATTTCCAATTGTTAGAGAGTTTTTAACAAATGCAAATATTCAATGATTTGAAGCAGACAATTATGAAGCAGATGATATTATTGGAACTATCTCGAAAATTCTTGAATCAAATAAAGAAGCTGAAACTCATATATTAACAAGTGATCAAGATATGTATCAGTTAATATCTGATAAAACTTATGTTTTATCTCCTCAAATTGGAACAAGTGATTTAATTGTTTATAACAAAGAAAAATTATTTGAGAAATGAGGAATTAGTCCTGAACAAGTTATTGATTATAAAGGTTTAAGAGGAGACTCATCAGATAATATAAAAGGTGTTACAGGTATTGGAGAAAAAACTGCAAAAGAATTATTACAAGAGTTTAAAACCTTAGAAGATATCTATAATAATATTGAAAGTATTAAAGGTGCAAAACAGCTTAAATTGATAGCAGGAAAAGATGATGCTTTTCTTTCAAAAGAAATTGCAACAATTCATAAAGATATGAATTTAGATAAAATTGATTTTACTAAAACAGAGATTAATTTTGCAAACATGAGAGATTTTTTTATTAGATATGAAATGAACTCTCTTCTTAAAAAATACAGTTCTAAAAATGAAGAAACTACAGATGAAATAAAATTAGAATATAAGATACTTGATAAATGAGATAACACATTTAATGATGAACACAATTATATTTATTTAGAAACTTTAAACGATAATTATCATGTAAGTGATGTTATAGGATTGTCAATTGTTAATTCAAAAGGTAATTTTTATTATTCTTTTAATACTAGTAAGGAGATAAATATTTTTAATTGAACTGAATCTGTAATAGATGATCAGTTTCAAGCTTTTTTACTAAATTCAAAGTTTAAAACTTATGATGTTAAAAAGACAGTTATTGCTTTTAAAAAAATGGGCTATAAGATAAAACCTGAACTTTTTATCTATGACATGATGATTGCATGTTATATACTTAATTCAAACATTAAATCAACTTTTGAACAGCACATTGTTATGATTGATTCTTCAAATGAAATAAAAACATTTGAAGAAATTTTTGGAAAAGGTGTTAAAAAAACACATTTAATTGATGAAAAAATTAAAATGGACTATTTAGTTAGCAAATCCTTATTTATTAAAGAATATGAAAAAGAAATTATAAAGCAATTACAAGAAAAAGAGCAACTAAATCTATATGAAAAAATTGAATTTCCATTTGCAAAAGTTTTAATTGATATGGAAGTTGAAGGTATTGAAGTTGATAAGCAAGAATTGGCTTATCAAGAAAAAGAAATTCTAGAATTACTAAAAAACTTAGAGTTTGAAATTCGAGGGGATTTAAAAGAATTTATTGATGAAGATTTTAATATAGGATCTCCAAAACAATTGAAAGAGCTTTTATTTGATAAATTAAAGCTG
This sequence comes from Spiroplasma floricola 23-6, assembly GCF_002813555.1. Taxonomy (NCBI): domain Bacteria; kingdom Bacillati; phylum Mycoplasmatota; class Mollicutes; order Entomoplasmatales; family Spiroplasmataceae; genus Spiroplasma; species Spiroplasma floricola. The sequence goes on along the minus strand of NZ_CP025057.1, from coordinate 1,068,603 downwards.
CCAGATTATAATAAAGGAAGCACTGATAGAGAAACATTGGACTTATTAGAAGATAAGCATCCAGTAATTTCAAAAATTATTGCTTTTAGGAAATATAGCAAATTGCATTCAACATATTTAAAAGGTTTTGAGAAGTTTATTCATTCAGATAATAAAGTTCATACAATATTTAATCAAACCCTTACAAATACAGGAAGATTAAGTTCTAGTTATCCCAACATGCAAAATATTTCTATAAGAGATGAAGAACAAAAAAATGTAAGAAAAATATTTGTTACAAATGAAGAAAATCTTTATTTAAGTTTCGATTATTCTCAAATTGAACTAAGAGTACTTGCAGATATTGTCAAAGAAGAAAAACTAATTGAAATTTTTTCAATGGATCGAGATATACATTCAGAAGCTGCAAGAAGTATTTTCAATTTAAATGAAGAAGATAAAGTAAGTTCAGAGCAAAGAAGAGTAGCTAAAGTATTCAACTTTGGGATTCTTTATGGATTAAGTGATTTTGGTTTGGCTAAGGACTTAAAAATATCAATAGCACAAGCAAAAGAATATATTAAAGCATATTATAAAGCTTTTCCTCAAATTTTAAAGTTTAAAGAAGAAGTTATTAAATTTGGTTATGAAAATGGCTATGTGGAAACTCAGGGAAATAGAAGAAGATATATTTATGAGTTAAATAACTCAAATTATATGATCAAACAATTTGGTGAAAGAGCAGCAGTTAATGCTCCAATTCAAGGAACTGCAGCAGATATATTAAAAGTTGCAATGATAAATGTTTTTGAAAATTTAAATAAAAATAAATTGAAATCAAAAATGGTTGCTCAAATACATGATGAAATTATTTTATTAGTTAAAAAATCAGAACTTGAAAAAGTTAAAAATATGGTTCTTGATATAATGAAAGAAGCATACAATGATTTGCTAAAAATATCAAATAAAAATAGAGAAGCTCTTGTAAAATTAGAAATTAATTACTCACAAGCAAGTGATTGATTTAATTTAAAATAAAGGAGGCTTAAATAATGCCTGAATTACCAGAAGTAGAAACCGTAGTTAGAGTTCTAAATTCAAAAGTTAAAGGTCTTACTATTCAAAATGTAAAAATAACTTATCCAAATTTAATTAAAACAGATATTAAAATTGGTGAATTTGAAGAAAAACTGAAAGGTCGAAAAATAGACAATATTTCAAGAATAGCAAAACATATCATTTTTGAATTGCAAGATTTAGTTTTAATCAGTCATTTAAGAATGGAAGGAAAATGATTTGTATATGATAAAGGAACTTTATATGATACAAAGCATGTAGAAGCCATATTTGAATTAAGCGATGATAAATTTATGATATATAATGATACAAGAAAATTTGGAACTTTTCATTTACAAGATAAATTAACTTTTAGAAATGAAAAACCTATTAATAAAATAGGCCCAGAGCCCTTTAATAGCACTTTAAACGGTCAGTATTTGATGGATATAATGTCTAAATCAAATAAACATATAAAAACTGTTCTTCTTGATCAAACAAAAATATCAGGAATTGGCAATATTTATGCAGATGAAATTCTCTTTGATTCAAAAATTCATCCAGAAAAAAGAGCAAGTGCTTTAGGTTTAAAAAATTATAATGATATTTTAAAATCTTCAATAAAAATATTGAACAGATCAATTGAGCTTGGAGGTTCAACAATCGATAGTTATCAACCTGAACAAGGTATTGATGGTAAATTTCAAAGAGAGCTAAAAGTTCACTTGAGAAAATCAAAACCGTGTTTTGATTGTGGAAGAATTATAGAAAAAATAAAAGTTAATGGTAGAGGAACATATTTTTGTCCAGAATGCCAAAATCTATATTAAAATGTGGATAACTTAAAAAACCCCTTTAAAATAGGGTTTTTTTAATGATTTTTATTAACAAATGATAGTCAATTTCATAAAAATTATTAAATGTATTTCATTTTTTTTCATTTTTCTTATTATTAAGAAGCAGAGTATTTGGGAGGTAATTCATGGATGAGTTTAGTTACAGAGTTGTTCTTAAAAATATAATAGATAGTTCAAATAATAAAATAATAACTTACTTGTATCAGCCAATAATAGGATCAAAAGCAGTTTCGTTGTATTTCACATTAATAAATGAATCTTATATAATAAGTGAATTTAAAACAATAACCTTATCAAATACCAGATTATCTAAAATAACAGGAATTTCTAAAAATATATTGTCTAAATATTTCAAGAAATTAGAAGCTCTTGGTTTATTAAGAACTTTAGAAAATAAAAGTAAAAATACAATAATATTTAATATATATTCACCTTTAGAACCAGTAGAATTTTTTAACAATAAAGTATTTAATAATGCTTTATTGAGCAAAATAAAAAAAGAAGATTATGAATTAATTAGATTTACTTTTAGAGATGAAGGAGAGTTAACTTTAGAAAGTGGTTACAAAGATACTTCATCCAAATTTGTTGAAGTTTTTGGAGAGATTGAAGAATTAAAAACATCTGAAGCTGCTATGATTAAAGCTAAACCAAAAAGAACAAATGCTTTATTAAAAGGTTTAGATTATGCTAATTTACTTAATGCTTTAAAAAAAGAAGATATTACTATTAGTGAAAATGATGAAATCATTAAAAAGGCAATTGAAGATGTTTTTGGTTCTTATAATATTAGTCAATTTGAAATAAAAGAAATTATTAAAAAAATTTATGAAAAGGATTCTTGCTCTTTTAGTAACTCAAAATTTTATAAAGAAGTTGCAAAACTTATCTTTAAAAAAGAGGAATTCTCTGAAACAATCCCAGAATTTGATGTTGAATTAAATATGTTAAAACAAAAAAATCAAAAATTAAGTGAAATGGAAACAATTGAACCAGAAGAATATTTATTAGCTTTATTAATTTCTAAAGATAAAAAAATAAAACAGTTAGATAAAAAATTTGAAGAAATAATTGAAATTTTACAAAATAAATATAAATTAAGAAATGGAGTTATCAATTGTTTATTTGATTTTGTTTTCTTAAAAAATAAAGGTCAAATAGTTCCGAACTATATTTATAAAATTGCTTCTACAATGTCTGAAAATGGCTTTAAAAAAGCTCCTGAGGCATTTGAATATTTAAAAGTTGCTCATCAAAAATCAAAAGTTAATATTAAATCTAATATTAATTTAAAACCAGAATTAAGTTCAAAATGAGATGATGCTTTAAATAAAGAAACTTATAAAATTGAAGTTAAAGAAGATTTGACATTTGATAAATTAGATTGAGGAGAATATTAGATGTTAAAATTTACTTTAAATGATATAAAAAATCATAAAGATTTAAAAGAGCTAATTAAAAAATATAATATAGACGATCAGATTTTACAAAATAATATATTAGTGATAAATAGATTTTTAAATGATTATGTTTATTGTGAAAAAGAAGAAGAAATAAAATATTGTAAACAATCAATTCCTGGTGTTCAACAAAAACTAGTATATAAAAATAACTTATTTTATATAGCAAGTAAAAATTGCAAACACTGAACTTTTCAAAATAAAGATTACAAAATTTTAAGAAATATAATATATGCAGATTATGATTTAAAAGAAAATACTCAGACAATGGGAGAATATATTGAATCTTTAGATTTAAATAAGTTAAATCAAGAATCTAAAACTCTTTTTACAAAGATAAGAGAAAATATGGTAAATAATTCATTTAAGGGTCTTTATTTATATGGAGCTCCAGGTATTGGTAAAACTTTTTTAATGAAACGATTGGCCAATACTTATGCAAGAAAAGATAAAAAAGTTATTTTTGTAACTGTCAATAAGCTTGTAAAAATAGTTAAAGATACTTTTAATCAATTAGAAAAAACAGAACTGTCAAAATTTTATGATGATTGTCTTAAAGTAGATATTTTAATACTTGATGATATTGGTGCAGAAATTGTAAGTGATTGAAGTAGAGATGAATTATTATTTGGTATTTTGAATCATAGATTAGAAAATAAATGTATTACTTATTTTACTTCAAACTTTTCTATAGCAGATCTACAAAAATATTATTTAAATAAAAAAGTAATTGGACCAGAACAAAAAAAATTTGAATTACAAAAAACTCTTAGATTCACAGAAAGAATCAAAGGATTAACTAATGAATTTGAAATGACAGGTGAAAATAAGCGATATTAGTGGAATTATTTTCCAGTATTAAAAATATCATATGGAAAAAATAGAAATAAAATGTTATTATTTTATTCACTAAATAAAGCAATAAGGTATAAAATAAAAGCGTGAAAGGAACGACTAAATATGAAAAAAATAGCAATTAACGGTTTTGGAAGAATTGGACGTCTAGCTTTTAGACAATTATTCTTATCAAAAGATATTGAAGTTGTAGCAATCAATGATTTAACAAATTCAAAAACATTAGCATACTTATTAGAGTTTGACTCAGCTCATGGAAAATTTATGAGTGGAAAAATTGAATCAAAAGAGGGAGCTATTATAGTAGATGGTAAAGAAATTAAAATTTTAGCAGAAAGAGATGCTAAAAACTTACCATGAAAAGAAATGGGAATTGACTTAGTAGTAGAATGTACTGGATTCTATGTTTCTAAAGAAAAATCTCAAGCTCATTTAGATGCAGGAGCTAAAAAAGTAATTATTTCAGCACCAGCAACAGGAGATTTAAAAACAGTCGTTTATGGTGTAAACCACAAAACAATAACAAAAGAGGATGCAATTGTTTCTGCAGCTTCATGTACAACAAACTGTTTATCACCAGTAGCAAAAATTTTAGATGAAAAATTTGGAATCGTTAAAGGATTGATGAATACAATTCATGCAGTTACAAACGATCAAAACTTATTAGACTTACCACACTCAGACTTACGTCGTGGTCGTGCAGCTGCATGAAACATAGTTCCATCAAAAACAGGAGCAGCAGCAGCAGTTGGTAAAGTATTACCAAACTTAAATGGAAAATTAGATGGATTAGCACTACGTGTTCCAACAATTACAGGATCAATAGTTGATTTAACTGCTGAATTGGCAAAAAAAACATCAGTTGAAGAAATTAATAATGCAGTTAAAGAAGCAGTTTCAAGTGACGCTGAATTAAATGCAGCATTAGAATATTGTACAAAAGAAATCGTTTCACAAGATGTAATTGGATCAACATATGGTTCAATCTTTGATGCAACATTAACAAAAGTTATGGAAGTTGAAGGAAAACAATTAGTTAAAGTATTTGCATGATACGATAATGAAAACTCATTTACTTCACAATTTATCCGTACAATTAAATACATGTTGAGTTTATAATTTTCTAAATATAAAATATTTAACATATTTTTACAACGATAGTAATATTGAGGTGAAAATATGTTTTTTTATTTTAAAGAAGATTTTATTAATTATATGTTAAATGTTATTGCTAAAGTTAAAAAGCAAAATTGTATTAAGAGAGTAACTCAAATTCAGATTCAAAAAATAATTTATATTGTTTATTCTTATTTTTTATTATTTAGAGAAAAAATAGCAAATGTAGATTTTGAAACATGAAGGTGAGGTCCTGTTATTTATGAACTGTGAAAGAAACATACAATCTATTCAAAATCAGATATACCTATAATTTATTTAGAAAAAGCTGATTTAGAAATAGAAAAAGACTTTCCTCAAGAAAATAAAATAGCTTATGAAATAGTTAAATTTCTATTAAATTTAAAGTCATGAGATATTGTAACAATTTGTCATGAACAAACTCCATGAAAAAAGTTGTATAAACCTAGTAGAAATAATTTAATAAAAGATCAAGACATTATTCATTTTCATAATGAAAATACTAATAATTTTTTTCATTATATAGATTTTATAGTAAAAAATGTTTTAAAATAATTAAGTATAGGAGAGCAAAAAAATGAAAAAAACATTAAATGATATTCAAGTATCTGGAAAGACTGTTCTTGTTAGAGTTGATTTTAACGTCCCATTAAAAGATGGAGTTATTACAGATGATAATCGTGTTAGAGCAGCACTGCCAACTATTAATCACTTAGCTGAAAAAGGAGCAAAAGTTGTTTTATTTTCACATTTAAGCAGAATTAAAGAAGAAGCTGATAAAGCTAAAAAAAGTTTAGCACCAGTTGCTAAAAAATTGGAAGAGTTATCAGGAAAATCAATTAAATTTGTTCCTCAAACTAGAGGAGAAGAATTAGAAACAGCAATTAAAAACTTAAATGCAGGAGAAATTCTTTTATTTGAAAATACACGTTTTGAAGATGTTCAAAATGGTGAAGTTGTGAAATATGAATCAAAAAACGATTCACAATTAGGAAAATACTGAGCTAGTTTAGGAGATATATTTGTAAATGATGCATTTGGAACTGCTCATAGAGCTCATGCTTCAAATGTAGGAATTGCTTCAAATATAGCAGAAAGCTGCTTAGGATTTTTAGTTGAAAAAGAATTAGAAATGTTATCAAAAGGAATTGATAAACCAGAGCATCCATTTGTAGCAATTATTGGTGGGGCAAAAGTTTCTGATAAAATTGGAGTTATTGATAATTTATTAGAAAAAGCTGACAAAATTATAATTGGTGGGGGAATGGCATATACTTTCTTTAAAGCCCAAAATCACAGTATTGGTAAATCATTGTGTGAAGAAGATAAAGTTTCTTTAGCTAAAGAATATTTAGAAAAAGCTAATGGAAAAATTATTTTACCAATTGATTCAGCATGTAACAGTGATTTTAAAGACACTGAACCAACAATTACAGGAGTTGACTTACCAGATGACTTAATGGGATTAGATATCGGTCCTAAATCAATTGAATTATTTAAAACTATTTTAAAAGATGCAAAAACAGTAGCATGAAATGGACCAATGGGAGTATTTGAATTTAAACACTATAATAAAGGTACATTAGCTGTTTGTGAAGCTATTGCTAACCTAAAAGACTCATTTACTTTAATAGGTGGGGGAGATTCAGCTGCAGCTGCAATTCAATTAGGATTTAAAGACAAATTTACTCATATATCAACTGGTGGAGGAGCTTCATTAGAATATATGGAAGGTAAAAAATTACCAGGTGTTGAAGCAATTCAAAATAAATAATTAGATACAAACACGATTAATATCGTGTTTTTAATTTATAATTAAAAAGGTGATTTACTTGAAATTAAAAGTAAGAAAAATAGAAAATAGTGAGTGAATAAAAAATATTTTTTTAGATGATGAAAATATTTATTTCGTAGATAGTATTCCAAATGGAAATATAAATACATTATGTTGAATTTCTAAAAAAATATTTTTAGAAAATATTAAAATAAAACAAGATTTGGAAAGAACATTTATAGCTCATCCAAATCCACATTTTTCATCTATGGATATGATTTCTAATACTGATATAAAAGTTTATGGTATTTATGAACATTATATTCAAAATTTTGTAGTTATTAATAATACTAAATATATTAGCTTTATTATTAATGGAAAAGTTTTTACAACAAATTTAAATAATATTGAAAATTTAGAAGAATTTCAAATAATAAAAAAAATAAATGAAGGACTAATTATAAAAAGAGATAATAAGATTTTATTAGTTGATGAAAATATTAAACTCATTAAAGAAATAAAAATAGATTTAGTAGATATTATTCAATTTCAAAATAATTTTGTAATTCAAAAATCAAATGAAGAAATTGTTTTGACTGATCTTAGTTTTAAAATAATTAGTGTTTTAGATAATGAACAGGATTTTAAAAGAATACATTATTTAAATAAAAATAACGTGTTAATAAGTTTTAAGAAAAAAGAAGAGAGTGTATTGATAAATATCTTAAATAATAAAAAAGAGACTTTTGATAAATCCTTTATAAATAGAGCAGTTTTACTTAATAATACTTTTTTTCTAACTAAAAAAATTGAAAAAAGTGGTGGAAAAGATTTTTTAAATATTTTCTATTAAATATAAAAAAATAACTCATATGAGTTATTTTTTTATATAAATCTTTTAGTTTGCCATGTCATATTCTCTTTGTTTTTCTGCAAGTTTTGAGTAATCATTGTATTGAACTTGATCACCTTTAGCTCAGATTCCTTTTATTATTTTATTTATTGTGTAAATAATAAATAGCTGAATTGCTATTCTATATGCAGCATACATTGAGTTGAATATAGTACCCAAAAATCCTCTTTTTCTGTCAAACATATCTGCAAAAATTGAGATAATTGAAAGAATACTTTGAATTAATTGCATTATTAGAATTATTGTTGCAACAATAAGATTAATAACTGCTATAAAGTTCATGAATTTATATGCAGTTTCTTTTTTATTTCAAGTAGCAAGTGCTCCTGGTGTTGCAAAAACTAAACAATTTAAAACTCCTCAGAATAATACAACAGCTAATACAGAAACTAAAATTATATCTGCAAGTCCACTAGCAAATATATTTTGTTTATATCATAATAATGAAAATCCAAAGTATACAATTAAAGCACTAAAACCTGCTACTAGTGAATTACCTCCATAACCTTTAGAAATTGTAAATTTAGGACTAATTGTTGATTCAACTGGAATATTTTGCATTTGTGCTAAAACAAATGGTGTAAATATTCCTCCAATTGATATTGAAAATAAAGCAATTATATATCTATTATTTAATAAAGTTATATCATCAGCTTTTTTTAAGAAATTTATTATATATAAACAAAAGAATGTATTAGTTACAAAAGCAAATGTTACTACTGAAAATATTAGTGGAACATAAGGCGAAGTTTTACTTATGTCTCCAGTTGCTTTTGGATCCATCAGACCAACTCTAGTCATTGCATATATAAATACACCAAATCCAATTAATCCAATAATTAATCCAAATACGTTAGCTATAAAAAGTAGTGTTCTTATGGAAGAAGTTTGTCTATTTCCTTTCATTTTCTCACCTCCTTAAAAGAATTGTATCATTAATAAGTAATAAAAAAAAATTAGTTTTATTTACTAATCTTTTTATTATTTTATTTTATTTGTTGTACCTTTAGTATTTTTAACAAGCATTTTATATTCTCCTTTTGCTTCATTTTTACTTGTTATACCAATATAAAAGTATTCATCTTTTATAGGGGCATTATCATTGGTAATAATTTTTTCTCCTACTGAATATGTATCATTAGAAAAGATAGCTTTATATAAATTTTCTGGTCTATCAATATCATTTAATTTTGCATCTTCAATCTTATAAATATGCTCTTTAACCTTGTCTTTTTCATTCATAAGTCAGTTTATTATTTGTTCCTTACTTTGAAAATCTATATTTTGTGGTAACTCAAATCCTCAATCTTCTTTGTCTGCTCCTTCAATTGAAATTTCCATTTTCATTTCTAGGTTAAAGGTGTTCTTAAATTCTACTTGTAGTTCGTTTAAATCTTTTATTGGTTTATATGAATTTGAACCATAAAGTCTAACATTATCATCATCTATTTTTGCTAGAGCATTTACAAAATAAGATATACCTGAATTTGGATCCTTATATCTTTCTATTTCTATTCAATGATCTTTAATGTTCAAACTAGTTGATTTCTTCTTAGCCTCTTTAAATTTTTTATTAAATAAATCTACATCATTATTTTGTCAAGCATCTTTTTCAATAAAATCTGTAGTTATTTTTTCTATTTTATAATCATTTGTTAAATTAATATCAACTGCTGCAAGTAAATTATTAACACATTTTTCAAAATTTTTCTTTAAGTCAGTAGGGCTTAAAATTGCTTTTTCAATTCCATTTTCAGTTACAAAGTTAAGATTTTGCATATCTTCATTTGTAATGCTATAAGTATAACTTTCAGTTACATTTATAATATTATTAGTGCTAGAAACATTATAATTAATTACTGGTGTTATTGCTCCAACAGATAAAGTTGTAACACCTAAAAAACTAAGCATTTTTTTCATTTTAACCCTCCATATTAAGTTAATTATAATATAAAAAAATAGTCATATTTTGACTATTTTGAAACTGCTTTATTTCTTATTTTTTCTTCTTTTAATTGTGCTTTATATTGTCTATATTCTTCATCTTCTTTAGCCTCTTTAAAAGCAATTGCTTGCATTTCTTCAGCAGTTAGAAGTCTGAATAATGTTTCATACTCAGCAATTTCTTTGGCTCTTTCAGAATTTGGATCCATCTTAGCCATTTTTGGTTTGTAGTACAAGAAGTATTGTATTACTGCTCATACAATTACACCTGAAACATATACTAATTGGAATACACTACTTACAAGAGCTTGTACATTTTCAGGAGAACCTATTTTATCACCTTTAGGATTAGTAAATGGATTTAATAATGAAGTTCATAAATAACTTCCTAATATAAATAATAAGAATAGGACAGTTATACTTCAAGCAATATATTCTCAAATTTGTACTTTAACATTTTTTCTTATTCCTTGAACAATAGCTGTTGGAATAATTGTTCCATAAATTGCGATCAACAATATTGATGCACAACTAGCAATTGTTGCATAGTTTAATGGAGAAGGAGATTTTGTAACTCCTTCAATAATATCTGGAATAAATAGGAACATTGTTGCACATATTACAAATAATATAATTGTTGAAAATACTCCAGCTACTGGAACATTTTCTTTATTTTCTTTTTTAAATACTGGTGAAATATATCCTTGACTTGATAATGGTTCAAGAGTTGAACCACCAAACATTGTAATTTGCAATGATGAATTAAATCTCATTAACATTGTACAAATAATAATTAAAGTTGGTCCAAATACTTTTAAGAAGTTATTATCTCCAAAGAATTGTGTATTTGGATTTGAACTAAATCCTTTTCCCCCAATAGCAAACATTGTTATTAGTGAAAAAACAATGTAGAAGCTTGTTGTTGCAATCATTATTATTATTATTGCAATAGGCATGTTTTTGCTTCTGTTTTTAATATTTTTACCTGTTGTTATAAAAGTTTCAATTCCTCCAAAAGCAAAGAAGCAAGTTGTAAATGCTTTTGTAAATTCACTAATTTTTAAATCTGTTTGTGTATATACTTCAAAAGGATTACTTGTTTGAAGATTAATAAATCCAGCAACTAAACCAAATATCATTAATAAAACTGTAATTCCTCATGTCATGTACCCAATAATTAATCCAACGTATTTATATTTTTTGATACCAAAGAATATAATTGTTGCTGCAAACATGTATAAAGCAAAAGCTATTAAATCTAAGTATAAATTACCTCATGATCCAAATTTACCATAATCTCCAGCTCCATTTTGTCCTACTAATCAGAATCTTACATCATCTTGTGGTCCGAAATTTGCTCTAACCATTGTAACTATTAAAGCCATTCCAATAACTGGAATAACTGAATAGTTGAAGAATCCCATTAATAAACCTCAAAATTTACTAAATGTGGTTCTAACATATTGACTTCCTCCACCATTTGCTTGTGGGTGATATCTAACTAATTTGGCAAAAGCTCAAGCACACATAAATGCTATAGAACCTTCTAAAACAAATAGTCATATAATATGAAGACCAATTCCTGATCCATCGGATGCAAGAACTATTTCTCCAAAACTTGCCGTGAATGTTATTCCAGCAATAAAGGTAAATCCAATTCATATAATTGAAAATAAACCTAGTTGTTCTTTTTTTGTTTTCATTACTTTACCTCGATTTTTTTATTTAATATAACTGGAATGATTAACGGATTTCTTCTTTTATATCTAAAGATGAAAGGCGATAATGATTCCTTAATTGAGTTCTTTATAGCTCCAAAAGTAGGTTTTTGTGAGTTAAGAACTTCTTGTACTGCATTTGTAACAATGTTAATTGATTCAGCAATTACATTTCCACTATCTCTTACATAAAAGCTTCCTCTAGAAACAATTCTAGGAGGAGCAGATAGTTTATTTGCTTGAGAGTCTATTGAAATAATTACAGCCATTAGACCATCTTTACTCAATATGTTTCTTTCTCTAATAACATTACTTGCTTTTCCTGTCATATCTTTTCCATCAATAAAGACAGCTTCTGCTGGAACTCTTTTTCCAACTTGACTTGCTCCATTGTGTAGTTCAATTTGATCTCCATTGGCAACTACAAATACATTGTGTGGTTTAACATTAACTTTTGTTGCAGTTTCACCGTGAATTTTTAACATTCTATATTCACCATGCATTGGCATGAAGCATCTTGGCTTTAATAAAGTGAATAATAGTTTTTGTTCTTCTTGACTGGCATGACCAGAAGTGTGAATTTTATTTTCTGTGCTGTTTTCAATTACATTAGCACCAATTTTTGTTAATTTATTAATTACATTTTCAACATCAGCTCTATTACCTGGAATAGGTGATGAAGACATAATTACAGTATCTCCTGGAATTATTTTAATTGTTTGATGCTCCATTCTAGATATTCTAGAAAGAGCTGCCATAGGTTCTCCTTGACTTCCAGTACATAAAATCATTATTTGATTTTTTGGAAAGTTATCAATTTCATTTGCTTTAATAAACATTTTATCATTGATATTTAAGTGACCCATTTGTCTAATTATTTTTATAATTCTTTCAATACTTCTACCTATAACAAGAATTCTTCTTCCATACTTATTGGCCAATTCGATAATATGTTGAAGTCTGTGTACATTTGATGCAAAAGAAGCAATAATAATTCTTCCTTTTGACTTTAGAAAATGTGTATCAATATTTTGAATAACTTTTCTTTCTCCAATTGTATAACCTTCAACTTCAGCATTTGTTGAATCAGCCATTAATAATTCAATTCCGTCATTTCCTCATGATGCTAACCTTTGAACGTTTGCGTCATGACCTAATGGTGTTCAGTCAAATTTGTAATCTCCTGTTGAAAAGATTGCACCATTAGGTGTTTGTATGTGAATTCCAAATGCATCGGGTATTGAGTGATTAACTGCTGCAAATTGAATTGTAAAATTTTTTGTTGCATATACGTCATTTTCCACGTATTCTTTAACAACTGTTTTATTTTGTAGTTTGTATTCTTTTAATCTATCCCTAATTAAAGCAGCAGCTAAAGCTGGAGCGTAAATTACTGGAACTTCTACTTGTTGAAGTAGATATGGAATACCACCAATATGATCTTCATGACCGTGTGTTATAAATAAACCTTTTAGTTTTTTATTATTTTCAACTAAATAACTAAAATCAGGAATTACAGCACTAACACCTAATTGTGTAGCGTCTGGAAATTTAACTCCAGCATCTATCATTATGATTTCATCATTGTATTCTATACAATAAGTATTTTTACCAACTTCTTCTAATCCACCTAAAGCATAAACTTTAGTAGGAAAGGGTGCTTGTGGTAATTTTTTCTTTGGTGGATTTATATTATCTTTTAGTTTTTTTATTTCTATTTTTTTTTCTAAATCCGCAACTACGCTTTTTGTTTGTTGTAGAGACTCTTGTTTTTTGTCATCCATTTTATCAACTCCTTATATTTAATTTTGTAAAAATTTGTAGAAAGATACTTTAAAAGTATTAAATTGTATTATCATTTCCAAATATTTTAAAAAGTCATAGTTAAGAGTATTTTAACAAAAAAAATAAATAAAAAGAGAAAAAAAGCATAAAAAAAAGTAATTTTTAAATACTTTTTATATAATTATTCAATTTTCATCTTTAAAGTCTGGTTCTTCTTTATTAATTCTATCGTAATAAAGTTGCCCATTATTGTGCTCTAATTCATGTTGAAAAACAATTGCATGATAGCCTCTTAAAGTTAAATCAACTTCTTCATTGGTCAATCAATCATAGCCTTGCACTTGAATCTTATAATTTCTTGGAACTAATCCTTTATGATTTGTATCAACACTTAAACATCCTTCTCCGTCACTTAAACAACAAATTTGATCACTTTTTGCAATTATCTTTGCGTTAATCATTGCAAATTCTTCTACATCGTTTGTTTCAACATCTCATTCAAATCTGGCAAAAAACATGTTTACATTGCTACCAATTTGAGGAGCTGCTAATCCAACAGCGGGTCTTAAGTAATCTTCATTTTCTTTTTTATTTAATTCTGGATCTTGACTGTATCTTACAAAGTCAATTAGTTTTTTCATAACTAATTCATTTTCTTTATTTAAAGGAAGTTCAACATTAACAGAAACATTTCTAATAACTTCAGGTTGACTATCTTTTCAAAGTCAATTATTTGTTGGAATTTCTTTTTGCAATAAATCTTTTTTTAAGTCTAATTTCATAAAATCAATACCTCAACATTGATTATATATTAATTATTTTTTGTATAATATAAAAGCAAAGGAAATATTAAAAATGAAAGTTATAAGTGGTCGTTTTAGAGGAAGAAAATTAGCTACATTAGAAGGTATGAATACAAGACCTACAATTACAAGAATTAAAGAAGATATGTTTAATGTTTTAAATAACTACTTTATTTTTGAAAATAAAGTATGTTTGGATCTTTTTGCAGGAAGTGGAGCTTTGTCATTAGAGGCATTATCAAGAGGTATCTCTTTTGCTTATGTAAATGATCATCACAAACCTGCTTTAGAAATTATAAAACAGAATTTTAGAGGTTTAGAGAGTGATGAATATCAAATATTTAATCTGGATTATAAAAAAATGTTAGATTATTTAGTTAATTTAAATAAAAAAATTGATCTTATTTTTCTAGATCCTCCATTTGCAAAAATTGAGTATTATTATGAGTTTTTTAAATATATATATGAAAAAGAAATTCTAAGTAATTATGGTATATTAATAATAGAATCTGAATTCGAATTAGATGTTTCAAAAATTTCAAATCTTAATATTTTAAAATATAAAAACTTTAAAAATAAGCATTTATATATTTTGAGACTTGAAAAAGAGGAGTAAAAGAATGAATAAACAAGGAAAAATTATTATTTTGTCTGGACCTTCAGGAGTTGGTAAAGGAACAATTAATAAGGAATTAGCACAAGATAAATCATTAAACCTAGTGCAATCAATTTCAATGACAACTCGTTCTCCAAGACCAGGAGAAATAGATGGAGTTAACTATTTTTTTGTAGATAGAGATACTTTTAAAGATGCAATTCAACATGATGAATTAATTGAATATGCAGAATTTATAAATAATTATTATGGTACTCCAAGAAAAACAGTATATGAAAAAATAGCTAAAGGTGAAAATGTCATCTTAGAAATTGAAGTAATAGGTGCAACTCAGGTTCTTAATAAGGAAAAACCTGAAAATCTAGTATCAATATTTTTAATGCCACCAAGTTTAAAATCTTTGGAACAAAGATTAAGAAAACGTGGTACAGAATCAGAAGAAATTATTAAACAAAGATTAGATAAAGCACTTTTAGAGATTCCTTTAAAACATAAATATCAATATGTAATTGAAATTGATAGTGTTGAAAATGCAGTTGCAAAAGTTAAAGAAGTTTTAACAAAAGAAAATTGTTTAAGTATAGATTATTCAGAAAGTATATATTTTAAATTGAAAGAAGAAGTTCTTAAAATTGTAAGTGAGCAGTATGAATATTTTGTTAATAATTGAAAAGAAAATGTTCAAAAAGTAGGCGGTCAAGAAATTAAAGAAAATTTTGATTTTAAAAATTATTTAGTTGAATTATTAACTGATAAAACTTATGCACATGTTTTAGCAAATGAGGAATTAGATATTCTTAATAGTTCTGATTTTATTAATACAATTGTTGAACACTTTATGATTGATGTTAACTTCTTTAGTATTGAACAAGAACAATTCAAAAAATAATGAATTCAAGAAAAGAAGCATTAAATATTTTATTTGAGGTATTTAAAAATAATAAATTTTCAAATAAATTGCTTAATAATCTTATAAAAAAAGAAGCTATGTCAAAAAAAGACATAGCCTTTATTTTTAAATTAGTCTATGGAACTATTCAATACAAAATTTATTTGGAATATGTAGTTAATAAAGTCATTAATCCTAATAAAACTGACTATAAAATACAGATTCTTTTATGAATGAATTTGTATCAAATAAAATTTTTAGAATCAAAACCCTATTATGTAATAAATGAATCTGTAGAAATTGCAAAAACAATTAAAGAAAATTTTTCAGGTTTTGTTAATAAAGTATCAAAAAAACTACTTGACAAAGAATTATGAAAAGTAGATATAAAAAATAAGCAAAATATTTTTCCCTTGGAGAATGGCTTTCCCTTTTGATTATTTAAAAAAATTGAAAGTGACTATTCAAGAGAAGAGGCAAAAGAATTTATTTTACATTCTAATAAAGAAAGTAGAATTAGTTTAAGATTAAATACTTTGAAGATATCTCTTAAAGATTTTGAAGAACAATATTTGGATAAATATAATTTAGAAAAATCACAATTAATTGATTATTTTTACATATCAGATTCAAATATTATAAATGAAGATATTTTTAAAAATGGATATGTAACTGTTCAAGATCAAGTAAGTGGATTTGCATCTTTTATATTAAATCCCAAAGAAAATTCAAGAGTGCTAGATATGTGTTCAGCACCTGGAGGCAAATTGACTCATTTAGCACAAATTATGAATAATACTGGAACTATAGATGCTTATGAACTTCAAAAAAATAAAATTAGATTAATTGAAGAAAACATTTTAAGACTAGGAGTTAAAAATGTAAATCTAAGTTGTAAAAATGCACTTGATATAAAAGAAGAAGTATATGATTATATTTTATTAGATGCTCCATGCTCTGGATATGGTGTTATAAGACAGAAACCAGAAATAAAACTAAAGAAATATTCAAATGAGGAGAATTCAAACTTAATTCAATTGCAATCTGATCTTTTAGAAAAAGCTTATAAATGTCTAATTAAAAACTCTGAATTAGTTTATTCTACTTGTACAATAAATAAAAATGAAAATGAAAATCAAATTGATATTTTTTTAAAAAAACACAAGGATATGAAAAAAATCTATGAAAAAGTTTTTTTTGGAACTGAGTATGACAATGATGGTTTTTATATATGCAAAATGAAAAAACATTAGTTTTTTCATTTTTTTTATCGATAAGTTTATTGGGAGGATTAAAAATGATAAAAGCTTTTAAATTACTATTTCTATTTTTTAACTTCGGTTTTTTCTCATCTAATTTATTAAAATTTGAAGTTATTAATTTAATGGAAAATGATATATCTACAAAAAATAATTTAATAGTTAAAGCACCATATTATTTATTAGAAATTCCTAAATTTTCTGATAAAGGCGTTGAAGTAAAACATAATGAAAAAAGTAGTATTTATAAATCAACTATTGAAGAGTTTATTTCTTTAGATCAACTCAAATTAGAGACAATGAAAGATTATTGATTTGATTCCAGTTTAGAATTAAATATTAAGAGTGTTTTAGAAAGAAATGCCAAAGTTATAGATCAAGAAATGAGTTCTTTAGATCAAAATTTAGTAAAAGAGAATTTTAATTTTCAAATTCAACTTGAGAAAAGACAACAAATAAAAGAAATTGAAAAAGAATACAGTTATCATGATGAATGAACTGATACTTTTATTTTTACTAAATTAAATCTGAAGTTTAAAAAGATTTATCAACAAAATAATGAGGGAGTTGAAATTTCAGGAACTATAAATGAAGAAATTTTAGCAGATCCAAATATAGTTGATAAAGCAGCTCTTGAATCCTTTTTAGGAGGACCAACTAGAGGTGGTTTACTTTTAACATCAGTTAAAAGTAATTTTATTTCTAGAAGTGATTTTTTTCAAGATAAAAAGGAGAATTACTATACTTATTATGTAGATTCTAATAATTTCTATTCTGCTAGAAGAGAGAATCTTGAGAGTTTCTTATTTAATGATGTTAATTTCTATAAATTTCTAAACCTGAATAAAGAAACAAATTATAGTTTAAAGTTAAAAATTAAGCTAAATCAAGATTTATTTGTGAAAAATAAAATTATTGGAATAGTGGATTTTTATGAAAATAATAAAATAATTATAAAAAATATAAAAGTATTTTTTATAGAAAAGGAAATCAATAAGAAAAACAACTCTATAGGCTTAAAATATAAAAGTAAGTTTAAAAATATTTATGAGAATCATAAAAAAATAAAGTATTTTTTATCTAATGAATATAAAATTAACTATCAGGATGTGTACTTTGATAATAATGATTTAGAAAACTCAGTATCTATAAAAAAATTTAATTCTGAAGAAACTGCAGTTTTTAAATATACATATAAAAAACCTAATGGAGGTATTCTAACTTTTTATATAACTATTTTTCATATAGAGGAAAAATTTGATGAGGATGTTCTTATGTCAAATTGAAAGGACATTAAATTTGAAACTACAAGTAAAAATTATGAAGTTAATGAATTCAAAGTTGTATATGAAAGCCCTGTTGTGGGAGAGGAAATGAAGTTTAAATATATTAAAGTAACAGAAGAGAAAATAGAAATAAATAATAACGAGACAAGAAAAATTTTTATTATAAATGGTGAGAGTTTTAAAAATATAAAAATAAAAAACAGTAGTAATATAAATGTTAAAAAACAAGGAAATAATCTTTTAGAAATAAAGGCTTTAAAAGTAGGGAAAGGCTTTATTGAGTTAGATTCAATAGATGCAATAAATAAGAAAATAATTGAAGTGGAAGTTAAAAAACTAAAAGATTACTTTTCATTAGAAAAAGATTTTATTGTTATTGAAAAAGGTAAAAGTGATTTTATAAATGTAGATACTAATTCAATAGAGAATTTGGTTATTGTGAATAGAAATAAAAATATAAATGCAAAATTTGAAAAGAATAAACTCTCAATTAAATCAACAATAACTGGTGTATTTGAAATTGAAATAATTTCAAGTACAACAAAAATAACTAAAAAAGTAAAAATAAAAGTGATTAATACAAATAGCTCAATACTGTTAGATAAAAAAATAGTTATTAGTGAAATGAATACATCAAATTTAATTAAAATTTTAAATTATGAAGAGTTAGATCAGGACCAAATAAAAATAGAGTCAAATTCAAGGAATCTTTTATTTACTAAAAATAAATCTGAAATTATTTTATTTCCAAAAGATAAAGGAGTTTTTGAATTAAATATCAATTATAAAAAACAAAAAAGTGTTATAAAAGTTAAAAGTTTTAAAGAAATAATTGAAAAAGAAATAGAACTAAGTGATGAGATTATTAAATATAGTAAAAGTAATCATGAATTAAAAAAGTATAATGACAATATTAAAATTGTAGAATCAGACAATGAGTTTAGTTTTTCTTTAATTGATAATTCTAAAATAGGTTATTTAGAATTATTCAATGATAATGGAGAAAATTTAAAAATAACTCTTTTAAGTAATAAAAAGGATGAAAGTAATAGCAAAAATCAAGATAATCAATTTAAAAATAATAAATCTAAAGTGATAAAAATTCTGGCATTATTTTTAATTCCTTTAAGTTTTGGAATATCTATTTTATTATTTTTTGTATTAAAAAAAGTTTATAAAAAAGAACAAAATAAAAATAAGTCTTCAAACTAAAAAAATTAGTGTGATAAAATATATTTTGGAGTAAAAATTTATGGAACAAACAAGCATATTTAGATATACAATTGAAGAATTAGAAAATATTCTTTTAGAAAATGGTTTTAAAAAATTTTCTGCAAAACAAATATATGACTGAGTTTATATTAAAATGGAAACAAATTTTGATAATATGACTAATTTGAGTAAGGATTTAAGAGAATTTATTAAGAAAAGATTTACATCAAATTTACTTAAAGATTTAGTTACAGAAGAGTCAAAGGATGGAACAATTAAAATTCTATTTATGCTCGATGATAAAAAAACTATTGAAACAGTTCTAATGCCACAAAAATATGGTCAATCAGTTTGTGTTACAACTCAAGTTGGTTGTAAAATGTCATGTAAATTTTGTGCATCAGGTCTTATAAAAACAGAAAGAAATCTTTCTGTTGATGAAATAGTTAAGCAAATATACACAATGAATTTATATTTAAAAGAAAAATATAAAAATGATCCAGATAATAAAAGAGCTAGAGTAAGTCATATTGTTGTTATGGGTATTGGAGAACCGTTTGATAATTATGAAAATGTTCTTAACTTTGTTAAAATAATTAATGATAAAAGAGGTTTTGAAATTGGAGCAAGACATATTACAATTTCAACTTGTGGTATTGTTCCAAAAATTAAAGAATTTGCAGATTTAAAAACTCAAATAAATTTAGCTATATCTTTACATGCTTCAAACAACGATGTACGAAATCAAATAATGCCTATTAATAAAGCATATCCAATAGAAAAATTATTGGACTCTGTTAGATATTATGTAGATCAAACAAATAGAAGAGTAACATTTGAATATATTTTAATTGATGGAATTAATGATAAACCAGAACATGCAAATGAATTAGCAAAAATAATTAGAGGAATTAATGGTTATGTAAATTTGATACCTTACAATGAAGTAGAGGAAAATCCTTATAGAAAATCAACTAGAATTGATGAATTTTTTAAAATTCTGAAGAAACAGGGAATTAATGCAATAGTTAGAAAAGAATTTGGAGCAGATATTGATGCAGCTTGCGGTCAATTAAGAGCCAAAAGGGAAGGTGTCATAAAAAATGAAATTTAAAAATGCAAAACTTACTGATGTAGGAAATTACAGAAAGTCAAATCAAGATAATCTTGATTTTTCAATAAAAAAATCAGGAGAAGCATTTGGTATAGTATGTGATGGTATGGGTGGACATGCTTGTGGTGAAATTGCTTCTGAAATAGCTGTTAAAAAATTTGTTGAATATTTTCAAGAACAGGATTTTTCAAACTTAACTCAAAAAGAAGTTAATAGATGATTAAGAAATTCAGTAAGCAACATCTTAACTGAAATGATTGAATACTCTAATGAAAATTTTGAAACAAAAGATATGGGAACTACATTAACAGCAATCTTATTCACAAATGTAGGTGCTTTTGTAATAAATGTTGGAGATTCAAGAACCTATAAGTTAGTAAATAATGAACTGTTTCAAATAACTCAAGATCAAAATTTATGAAACTCAACTCCAGAAGCTGAAAGAAAAGATATTCAGATGTCAGGAGTCTATGAAAGAGCAAATGATTTTACATTTTGAAAAGTTCTTACAAGTGCATTAGGTCCACAAAAAACTTTAAGAATTGACACCTATTATGTAGAGAATCAAGAAGGCACTTATATACTTACAACAGATGGTGTTCACGATTACATGGATGAAGAAATTACTGCCTCAACTTTAAGCAATAAAAAAGTTAAGCTTAAAGATAAAGCTGAATTAATTATTGAAGATGCAAAAGATAATGCCTCAACTGACAATTTATCAATTTTAATAATTGAAGTTGAAAAATAAAATTTTTTTAAAAAAATTAATAAAATAAAAATGAAAAACTATTTGAAGTAGAGTTTTATTAAAAAAAAATAATTTCTTTTTTACACTTTAAAGTATTGTTTTTTTATGCTTTTTTGTTGATAATTAAAAAGTATAATTTAAAATTATAAGATTTTAAAATTTTTTATTTTACAACTATTAACGGGAACTAAATGAATAGGTATTATTTTATTAAAAATAATAAAAGGCTAATGAATTTTATTATTTTTCCATTAATTGGAATTTTTTTTGTCAACTTGTTTTTTTCATTTTGGCGTCTGTATTTGATCTTCAAATAATGGATATTTTTTCAAAAATAATGAAGATTGATTTCTTAAAATATATCTCAATTTTTTATCATGAATTAGGTTTTACAGAGCTATATATTATATTTATACTTGTTACTATAATAATTCTTGATTATGTTTGATTTTATTTACAAAATACTAAGAAAATGAAAAAGGAAATATTTTCTTGAATTACAATTTGTTTTTTTATTATTGTTTGAATAACATTAATGTTTTTTAAATTTTATAAAAAATGAAAATTTAATTATTGAGTTGATATTGAAGGTAAAGGACAACTTAAATACAATATTGCAAAATTGTTAAGTCCATCAGAATATAGAACTATATTAGTTTTAATATTTTCTTATCAATTTATAATTTTAATTGCTATCTTGATGTATTATAAATTAGTTTTTTCAAAAAAGAAGAATTTTTATGAAGAACAATATTGAAAAATATCTGTAAAAATATTAATGTATTTTTTTATAACTTATGGTTTAGTTGGAACAGTAAAAGTTTGTATGGGAAGAGACTATTATAGAGGAATGGAATATGTTATCTATAATAGAATTGATATTTATTATGAAAAAACAGGAGATTGAATAATATTTAATCCAAAATGAGTAACTACACCAGAGTATCAACCTTGGTGAAATTTCAATGGACTAATTGGCAATCCCCAAAGTATCAATTGATCACTTGATCAATTATTTAATGCAAATGCATTTCCATCTGGTCACATGGCTCAAATGGGTATGGTTGGCATGGGATTTTGTTTTATTATTAATCCTAGAGATAAACAAACAATTAATTGAAAAAAAGTAGTTCCTATTTACTTGTTTTTCTTCCATCAATTAATTATGGTATTAAGTTTCTTAATAAATGGTTCTCATTGACTTACTGATACAAGTTTTACTTGAATGTGATCAATTGTAACAATTTGAATTGCCAATCTAGTTGTTGATGCTTCATTAGATAAAATAGGCAACAAAAAAAACACTGAAATACAAAATTTTAAGTAAAAGCGGAGTAATTTAAATCTGCTTTTTTTGTTATTATATTATTGTTAAGGAGCAAAGCTATGAATAAATATGATCCAGGATCTATGATAAATGATCGATATGAAGTAATAAGTCAACTTGGGAAAGGTGGAATGGCATCTGTTTTTAAAGCATATGACATTTTTACAAAAACAATTGTTGCTGTAAAAGTTGTTGCTCCAGAAATAGTTATTAAACCTGTTGGCCAAGAAAGATTTGAGATTGAAAAAGAGGCTTTTGCAAAGTTAGGGTCAAATCCTTATGTTGTGAAACTTTTTGATATTATTCAAAATGGTGATGAATGATTTATTATTTTGGAATGTGTCGAAGGGGGAACTTTGAAGGATAAATTTCAAGAATTTGGTTCAATGACTTTAAAAGAAATAAAATATTATTTTTCAAGAATTTGTGATGCTCTTTCAGAAGCTCATAAATTAAAAATAATTCATAGAGATATTAAACCAGATAATGTTTTGCTTACTCAATCTGGAGAAGTAAAATTAGGAGATTTTGGTATCTCTGTCATGGAAGGTATTTCAACAGAAACTAATAAAGCTATTGGTACTCCAAAATATATGCCCCCAGAGATAATTGCAGCACAAGCTCCATCTGCTCAAAGTGACATTTATTCTTTAGGTATCATGTTATACGAATTTGCAACTGGAACTGCTCCTTTTATTGCAAAAGAAGCTCCAAAAATAGCTGCTAAACATTTAAAAGAAACCCCAACAAATCCAAAATTAATAAATCCTTCTATTCCTCAAAGTCTTGAAAATCTAATATTAAAAATGATTGAAAAAGAGCCACAAAATAGATTCGAATCTGTAGATGAAGTTAAAAAAGAATTATTAAAAATTAGATCTACAGATAATTCAAAACCATATATATATCATAAAAAAGCAACTCTTATCTTGAGCGAAGGTAAAAAAACAATTAAAGTAGGAACCACATATGATAAGTTACCTATTATAGTAAAAACAAGATTCTTTTTATCCTTTATAATTATCTTTTTAGTACTTATTATTTTGCTTGTTGTGGTACTGGTAATTTAATTATGAATAAAGGCATTATTTTAAAAATTTTAAGTGAATATGCATATGTATTATTTGAAGAAAAGTTATTTGAATGCAAGGCAACAGGTAAAATAAGACATAGTAATAAAAAACCAACTACTGGTGATTATGTTGAGTTTGAAATAATTGATAGTCAAAATTTTAAAGGTTCTCTAACAAATATTTTGGAAAGAAAAAATGAATTGTACAGACCAAGAATTTCAAATATTGATCAAGTTGTAATAATAACTTCATTAAAAGATCCTTTATTAAATACTTATACACTAAATAAATATTTATTCTTTATAGAGTCATTGAATATAAAACCTTTATTAGCTTTTACAAAAGTTGATTTAACAAATAAAGATGATGATGAACTTATTAAAGCAAAACTGTATAAAAATTTAGGTTATGAAACATATTTAATAAATAATATGATAGAAACAGATAAAGAATGAGTAGCTTTTTTAAAAAGTTTAGAATCTAAAACTTCAGTATTCACAGGACAAACTGGCGCAGGAAAATCAACTACACTAAATCATATTATTCCAAATTTATTTGAAAGAACTCAAGAAATTTCAAAAACATTAAATAGAGGAAAGCATACTACAACAAAAAATGAATTATTTATTTATAAAGATGCTTTAATAGGAGATACTCCAGGCTTTTCATCATTTGATTATAAAGAAATATCGGCAATAGATATTGCTTTGAGCATGAAATTTTTTAAGCAAGTTAATTGTAAATTTAGTGATTGTTTGCACATCAACAATACTCCTGGATGTAAAGTTATTGAAGCTGTAGAACAAAAAGTGTTTCCAGAATTTATATACAATGATTATGTAAAAGTTCAATTAGAAATTGAAGAACAAAATAGAAGGAGAAAATATTAATGAAAAAATATATAGTGGCTCCAAGTATTTTAACAGCTAATTTTTTAGAACTTAAATCAGATTTGGATAAATTAAAAAAAGCTAAAATAAAATGAATTCACTATGATGTAATGGATTATAACTTTGTACCAAATTTATCTTTTGGACCAAAAATACTTTCAGATATAGTTAATAATTATGATTTTAAAATGGATCTTCATTTAATGGTTAAAATAGTTGGGTTCTCAGTTGAAGATTATTTAAAACCTTTTATTCAAAAAAATGTTAAACAGGTTACAATGCATTATGAAGCATTAAATAAAAAGCAATTAATAGATTTTATTAAATTTTGCAAAAAAAATAATATAAATGCTTCTTTATCAATTAATCCAAACACAGAAATTAATAAAATAAAGAAATACTTACCGAATTTACAAAATATTTTAGTAATGAGCGTTAATCCTGGTTTTGGCGGACAAAGTTTTATAAAAAAATCATTGGATAAAATAAGATTACTAAATGAAATTAGAAATACTAATAATTATCAATATTTAATACAAGTTGATGGAGGAATTAACGAAGATACTTATAAGTCAGTTCAAGAAGCTGGTGTTGATATGATTGTTGCTGGAAGTTATTTAGTAGATTCTAAAATTAAAAATCTAGAAGAGAGGATTTCAAAACTTGAAGGATAAAAAAGCTTTACTAGTTATTTCTAAAACTAATATTAATTTAAAATTATTTGAAAAAACTCACTTAATTGTGGGTATTGAAAGAGGCTGTTTAGACTTAATAGAAAAACAAGTATCAATTGATATTTCAATGTCTGATTTTGATCAAGTAACAGATAGTGAACTAAAATTAATAAAAGAAAAATCCAAAGAGTTTATATCTTTTAACTCAAAAAAAGATTTTTTAGATGGCATTGCAGCAATTTATCATTTAAAAAGTATGAACTATAAAGATATTACAATGGTAGTTAATCCTAGTAAAAGATATGATATGAATTTAACAATAATTGAATATGTTTTTAAGCATAATTTAAAAGTAATAAATGATAATTCTGTAATATTTAAATTAAACTCTGGGGAGAATAGTTTGGATTTTAATAATTATCAAGACTATACATATGTTTCATTATTTAGTTTAAAAGAAAATATAATAACAATTGAAGGAATGAAATATGAAGTCAAAGAAGCAAATCTAGAAGCTTTTAACTCATTTGCTTATTCAAATGAATTTATATCTTATGTAAATCCTAAAATAGTTTGTAAAGAAGAATTAATGATTATAATGACGAAATAAAAAAACAGATTACATAATTGTAATCTGTTTTATTTTCAAACTGGTGCCCTCTATCGGAGTCGAACCGATACGATTTCTCGGCAGATTTTGAGTCTGCTGCGTCTACCAATTCCGCCAAGAGGGCATAACCAATAATAATTATATATAAAAAAAAGAAACTTCTTTGAGTTTCTTTTTTTTATTGTAGTTTTTTTATTTTGCTAATTGGTTATTTTTTTCAAAGTTCTAAGTGTTCTGGCTGAAACTTTTAAAGTCATAACTTTACCATTTTCATCCATTACTTGAACTTTCTGTAAATTAAGGTTTCATTTTCTTTTGTTGGCATTCATAGCATGTGATCTTGAATTACCTGACAAAGGACCTTTACCTGTTAAACCGTCTTTTCTTGCCATATTTTCACCTCGGACCTATAAATAATATAATAATTAAGTTTAAAATACAACAATATATTTAATTATTATTTAGAAATATTTCAACTTTAATATCTTAATGGTTTATTTATTTTTACTATTAGTGTAAAATATGTTTGTACTAATTTGAAACGTGGCATCATGATCAACATGTTATCTAGATTAGATAAATGCATTTATTAAATTTTAATGGGGGAATCCTTATGCTTGAAAAAGATATTTTAGACTCAATATCAAATGCTGTTGTTACAGTTCCTGGAGTTGCTTCTTTTGCTAATTTTACAGCTAAATTAGAATCAGAATTAAAAACAGATGATATTTCAAAAGCAGTAGAAATAACAACTGCAGATACAACAAATAGGGTAAAAGTGCATATAATTTTAATTAATGGAGTTAACATAAGTGACGTTGTTAAAGAAGTTCAAATACGTGTAAAGTATGAATTGGAAAAACTATCACAATTCGTGCGAAATTATATAGTGGATGTTGCAGTAGATGATCTTATTGTAATTTAGCAATATTTTTATTTAATCAATATATACTTATAATCTGGCAAATAAATATTTGCAATTTTTTATTATTTTTTATTTTTAAATAATAAAGAAGTAATATAGTTTAGAGGGTGACAATACTATGAAAAATGCACAAATTTTAAAAGGTATGATAACTAGTGGAGTTAATAATTTGTATAATAATTATCCCCATATAGATAAGCTAAATGTTTTTCCTGTACCAGATGGAGATACTGGAACAAATATGAATTTAACTTGTACCAATGGATTTGCAGAAATTGAAAATGAAGATTTCGATAAAATTGGCTCATTAATGAGCAAATTTTCTAGAGGTCTAATTATGGGCGCTCGTGGAAACTCGGGTGTTATTTTCTCTCAAATTATCAAAGGTTTTTCTAATGGAATGAAAGATAAAGAAGACTTAGATTTAGAAACATGAAAGGATTCTTTTATTAAAGCCAAAGAAGTAGCTTATGCAGCTGTTATGAAACCTGTTGAGGGAACTATTTTAACTGTTATTCGTGAAACAAGCGAATTTGTAAATAACATAACTGAGGATTTAACTCCCGTTGATTTTTGAGATAAGTTAGTATTAGCTGCTAATGAGTCTTTAGAGAGAACACCAGATTTATTGCCAGCTTTAAAAGAAGTTGGAGTTGTTGACAGTGGAGGATATGGTTTAGTTAAATTTTTTGAAGGAATGAAGTACTTTGTTGAAAAACATAAACCTATTGCAAAATTAAAAAAACTTGAAGAAAATACAGGGGCAAATATAGAAATGGCCATAGAAGATGAATTTGGCTATTGTACTGAAGCAATTGTTATGCTTAATGAAGAGTATATAGATAAATTAGAAGTTGATACAGTAAGAAACACATTTGAACAATATGGAAATACATCAATTGTTGCAGTAATTGATGGAGATATTTTAAAAATACATACTCATGCTTTAATGCCAGGTCAAGTATTATCATACTTACAACAGTTTGGAGAATTTAGAACTATTAAAGCTGAAAACATGACTTTACAAGCTGATAAACATGTTGCTAATACATCTGATCATTCTTTGGTAAGAAATTCAGCTCAAGAACAACGTAAATTAAAAAACGAAGTTGGAACAATTGCTGTTGTTAGATCAAAAGGAATGCAAGATTATTTTAAAAATGAATTAAATTTTGATTATGTTATCAATGGTGGAGCAAAAATGAATCCATCAACAAAGGATTTTTTAAAGGCAATTGAAGCAGTTGATGCCAAAAAAGTATATATATTTCCAAATGATTCAAATGTTTTATTAGCTGCAAAACAAGCAAAAGATTTAGAAAAGATGTCAAAAGTTACTGTTATTGAAACAAAAACTATTCCTCAAGGAATGACAGCTTATTTAAATTTAGATGCAGATGAAAGTACTAAAAAAAATGAATCAAATATTGCAAAGGCACTTAAAAATGTTGTTTCAATCTCAATTAATAAAGCAGCAAGAGATGCAACAATTGATGGTATAACTATAAAAACTGGCGAATATATGATGACAGCTGATAACAAAATAATAGCATCTACAAAATCATTGCGTAATATTTTTAGTCAATTTATGTCAAAATTCATTACTTCAAAAACTGAAATTCTAACAATTTTTACAGGCCAAGATGCATCATTTAAGGATATAAATGATTTACGTAAATATTTAGATGAAAATCATGATGTTGAGTATGAAGTAATTGATGCGCAACAAGAAGTATATTCATTTATCATAGGTATTGAATAATTTAGAATAATTCTCTGAGAATTATTTTTTTTTTTTTTTTGTCTTTAATGATATATAATAAAAATAATTTGAGATATGAGGAGCAATTGTGAATTCTTTTTTTAAAAAAATAAATAAAAATAAAACTTTTTTTTCTGTAATGATTAGTTCAATAATTATTCTTCTTTTAGTTTTTTGTTTATTTGCAATAGCAAAAATTTGTATAACAAAAAGTCTGGTAATTTCAAATTATAATATGCTTTTTGGATTATTTAATTTAGGTTTTTTTGTTGCTTTTATTTATGGATATAAATTATTTAATTATTTTAAGACTGTAAGTTATGTTAAAAAAATGAAGTTTAATCAAAATAATAATCATTTATTTAATGATTTAATAAAAAAAATAAGAGTATATTTAAATCCAGGAAGTTATTTGGTTTTATTTATCTCATGTTTTATTATTTTCATTTCTGTGATATCACAAGGAAAAGCAGTTAAAACTATTGAAATGAGTGGAATAATTTTTATAAAGAAATTAATTTTATCTTTAATATCATTTGCATTTTTTGAATTCATAAGTATTTTTATTATTTTTAATGTATTAAAGTTAATAAAAACTAATAAAAAAGTTGAAAATAATTATGTAAAAAAAATTAGTAAGAAATTATATTTTATATTTATAAAATTTATTAATTTTTTATCTATAAAATTTTCAGAAATTAAGGAATTAATTTTAAACATATATAATGCAACAGTTAAGCAGCTATATTTTTATGATTCTAATCAAAAAAATAGAATATCAGCTAAAAGAAGTGATTTTTTAAGTAATCAATTAAAGGGAAAATGTCCACCAGTATCAATTCTAATTTATTAAATAGAAAGGAATAAAAAATGAAAAATATATTTAAATCTTATATGAAAGCCTTCATAAAGGCTTGAGTAGAAACATTGGGAACAGTTTTATTCTTAATGATATTTACTATGCTAATTTTTGGTATGTTATCAACTCCACTTCAACTTTCTTTGAAATCATCTTCAGTAAAAAAAGAAACAAACATGTGACAAGAACAATGACAAAATAATGGTGTTATGACTGATGAGTTTATAGAAGAGTATATTTGAAATAATAAAGAAATGAATTTTAAATATGATGATATGAACTTTAAACTTGCAATACCTGATGAATGATTTAGTACAGAAACCAAAAAATTAATTAAAGACTATTCTAAGGAAATAGTTAATGGTCAATTTGAAAACAAACCAAATAATATTGAAGAATTGATTAGACAAGAAGAAATTGAAACTGTTAAAAAAGTTATATATTTATATTATATTTGTGGAGATAAATACGTTTCAACTTCATTTAGAACAGAAGAAAATAAAACACGTACTTTAAAAGTAGAAGAAATTTTTACTAAAGAAGCAAAAGATCAAATTTCAGGGGGAAAACAATTTAATTATAAAAATAGAAATTTCAAAAATTATGTAGTTTATTCAATTTTAAATCAATTAAAAAACCAATCAAATGGAGAATTTCAATTTGAACTATTTTTAAATGCAAACTTTCAAATGCTTAAGGGAGCAGATGATCATTTTGTTTATAATCTTTCTAATGCAACTGCATTGGGTGGGACTGATGAATATAATATAAACAATGTTGTTTTAGAAAAAGGTAGACTACCAGAAAAAAGAAACGAAATTGTAATAAGTAGTGGATTTGCTAAAAAGCAAAATAAAAAAATTGGAGATAAATTAAATTTAGGAGTAGATCAAAAATTTGAAGGATCAAAAATTGATAAAAAAACAGTAAAGGAATTTGATATTGTAGGTATTGGATCTAAATATTCAGCTTTAACACCATTAGGATTTAGTTCATTTAAAGATTCAATTAAAAACTATTCACAGATTTTTGTTCATGAAAGTTTCTTTTCAACCTATGAGGAAGAAAAAAATACAGATTCAGAAAGTGGCTATTCATTTAATGAAATTTTTCTAACTAATAATTATAAGCTTAATGCTACTTCAGGATTCAAATTAGATTTTTGAGCAGAAACATATATTTCAAAAAATACAAATAATTATAATTTAAATGAGATTTTGACATCTAATATATTAAGCATTGATGAAAATAATCAACAAAAATTATTATCAGTTATAGTTCCTGGAACTACAATGTTTAAAGAATCTAAATCTCATACAAGTATTAAGCAACTAATTAATTTATATATAATAACTTGAATATATATAGTAATTGGAATAATTCTATTTTTATTAGGATTTATGTTTATATTATTTGTCCTTAAAAAAGAAATAAATAATACAAGAAAACAACTTGGAGTATTTAAATCTCTTGGTTATAAAACAACAGAACTTACATGGGTATTTTCTGTAAAGACATTTTTAACAATGATTATAGGGATAGGAATAGGGTATCTATTATCATTTCCATTTCAAATAGATTCTGCAACAAAACAATTTAATACATTTGTTATATTTGACTATCAGACAATTTATACTTCGCCAGTATTTTTATTTATAATAATAGTAATTATTCCTTTACTATTTGCTGGACTGAGTTATTTAATAATATTTAGATTTTTAAATGAAGGAGCTCTTGCTTTATTAACAACAGGTCCTAAAAAAGGAAAATCAGATTATATTGTACTGGTATTAAAAATAATATTCTTTCCAGCTTTAATTTACTCATTTGTAAATTGACTAATATTAAAATCATTAAAAAATAAAAATAAAGGATTTACATTTAGGATGCAACATGCTTTTGTTTCTGCTGGAAAAGGTAAATTTGCTTTAATTATGGGATTATTTTTATTTAGCTCCTTTTTGTTTACATTGCAATTAAGAGCAATGCCTGTAATTACAAATATGATTGAAGGTGGATACAACATTTATTCTAAAGAAGTTGATCATACATATAACTTCAATAAAGCAATGCATATTACTGCTAAATCTAAGAAAATTTCTAAAGATATAACAAGAGAAGATTATGGTATTAAATTTACTAATATAAAAGATCAAAAAGTAGAAGATTATGTAAAAAACTCAAATCAAGCTGATTCTATTTACCAAACAACAAATAATTTTTCAAAATTAATGAATATCATATCTGATATTAGAGATTCATCAAGTAATTGAGGTACCACAGAAGCAACTCTATTTTCATTAATTGCACTGAATTTTCCACTAGATAAAAATCCTAGTGAAATTAATATTAAAGAAATAGTTAAACCAATGGACAAATCAATTTTAACTATTAAACCAGAAGAAATGGGTGGAATATTTTTAGATGATATTGGTAAATTTGCTTGTATTTCTCCTTTTGCTATTAACTATAAAGGCAGTTGTGGAGATATAGAGTCATTTAAAAAATATATTATTGACTATACACAAAATCAAAATACTAGTAGTGAGAATTATGCTACTAAAGATATGACTCCAGTATTTAGTAATGAGTTTTTAACTCTTATGTCTACCTTTGCAAAAATGCAAAGTGGAGTTAATTCTTTAATAAGTGTAAATAATGTTATTTTTAATGGTAACAAAGAAGCACTTCAAACTAGTCTTTCATATCACATTACAAATAATAGTGAAGTTGATATAGAAAACTCACTTATTAAGTTAATTGATACAACAAGTGAAATTGGGGGAGATGCAAGAAGTGTTGTTAACTTTAAATCTGTAAAAAACTCACAATGAGAAGAGTTAAGAGAAAATAATGATGAGTATTTAAATGGAATAATTTCTTATAGACTTTCAAAAATATTAAATAAAAAAGTAGGAGATACATTTGATATTATTGTAGGAAAAGATGTTCTATTAAAAATAAGAATTGCTGCAATTAATGAAAATGATACATTAATGCAAGATATCTATCTAGATTACACAACAACTCTTAAAAAAGTAAATAAATCAGACTCTTTTGATCAGAATGATTTAATGTTCAACTCAATTGTTAGTACAAAAAAAGCAAGTTATGGAAAAGTTGATTTACAAGATATAGCTGGATCTCAAAAAAACTTTACCTATTCAAGAGATACATATACAATGGCTTCAACTAAAAATGAACCATGACTAGCAAGTATATTAGCTCCTTCAGTTGGAGATTATAAACCTACATCACCAAAATCAAGAAACTTTTTCATGAGCTCATCAGTAATTACTTTACCAATATTAAAATCAGTCATAAATCAAATTTTAGGAAAAATGACAAATGCAATGCTATTGTATATTTTAATTGATGTAGTTTTACTAATTATTTTATTAATAGTAATTATGAATATTATTATTACAGATTCAATTAATGTAATTACTATTATGAGATCACTTGGATATACAAATGCTCAAATTAATTGAATGGTCATGGGTAAATATGTCAGTGGAGCTGCAATAAGTTATATATTTGCATTCTTTGCATCAATAGGAGTATGGAAACTCATTCAGATATTTGTTTGAGGTAAATTTAAAGTCTTAATTGCTTTACCTAGCTTACCATGGATACCATTTGTATCAGCTATCATTCTAGGAGCAATTCTATACATTGGATGAATGGCTGCAATGATGCAAATTAAAAAAAGACCTCTAACCTTGTTAGTAAACTAGTAATTATGTATAATAATAGTATGATTATACATAGGGGGTATTTTTATGCCATTGCCAAATCAAAAACCAGAAATAAATAAAGATATTTGTTGTCCAGGAGGAGCTCACAATTGTTATACTTGTAGAGTATGTAGCGCTTCATTCCATGGATGTAGAAGTTGCTTAAAATGTATAAGTTGTCAAGTATGCTTATCTAAACAATGTCCATGTTGTAGTAATGGAACTGCAAGACAACAAGAAAATGCAAAAAAATATAATAAATAAAACATTAATATGTTTTATTTTTTTTGCTTTAAATTCTAAATACCTATATAATCACTATTGAAAAGGAGAATAAATATGGAATATAAAAAAATAGCGTTTGACGTTATGGGTTCAGATAATGGTTTAATTCCAGCAGTTGATGCTGCTATTAAACTTTTAGGTGAGCAAAAAGATTTAAAAATAATCTTTGTAGGTAATGAAACAGAATTAAATAAAGCTCTTTCATCAAAAAAATATAATCCTGATCAAGTTGAAATCGTTAATACAACAGAAGTTATTGAAATGACTGACGGAATTATGGATATTAGAAGAAAAAAGAACTCAAGTATGGTAAAAGCTCTTGAGTTAGTAAATGAAGGTAAAGCTGATGGCATAACAACTGGAGGAGCAACAGCTCCATTTATTGCTGGTTGTCACTTTATTATAAAAAAACTTGATGGTATTGAAAGACCTGGTTTTATGCCAGTTATTCCAACATTAGTTAAAGGAAAAATTACTCTTTTATTAGATGTTGGTGCAAATTTAGAATGTGATCCAGAAGATTTGGTTAATTTTGCAATTATGGCAACAGCTTATTCAAAAGCTGTTAACGGTGTAAAAGAACCTAAAGTAGCTCTATTAAATATTGGAGAAGAAAAATCAAAAGGATTAGAATTACATAAACAAACATATAAATTATTAGAAGAAAATAAAGATATTAATTTTGTTGGAAACATTGAATCTAGATATTTGGCAAATGGTATTGTAGATATTATTGTAACTGATGGATATACAGGAAATATTGCTTTAAAAGCAGCAGAAGGTATGGGTAAAGCTTTACTAAGTGAAATTAAATCAGCCATTACAAAAACTCTATTTAGGAAATTAGCAGCATTAAGATTAAAAAGAGCATTTAAAGAAGTTAGAGCAAAATTTGATTACAAAAATCATGCAGGTGCAATATTATTAGGAGCAAATGGTATTGCTTTTAAATCACATGGTTCTAGTGATAAAATAGCTTTTTATGCAACATTAAAAATGACTTATAATGCAATTAAAAATGATGTTGTAAATAAAGTTAAAAAGGCTTTAGCTGAATAATGGATATAATAAATTTTCTTTTAAAAGAATTTTCAATTCAGGTTAAGGAAAAAAATCACTATTTTGAAGCTTTAACTCATAATTCTTTTTCAAATGAAAATAGAAGTGCTAAAAATTATCAGAGATTAGAATTTTTAGGAGATGCTATCTTACAAATGAAAGTAAGTGAATATCTTTATAAATTGTTTCCAAAATCAA
Source organism: Spiroplasma floricola 23-6 (assembly GCF_002813555.1). Taxonomy (NCBI): domain Bacteria; kingdom Bacillati; phylum Mycoplasmatota; class Mollicutes; order Entomoplasmatales; family Spiroplasmataceae; genus Spiroplasma; species Spiroplasma floricola. The sequence continues at coordinate 1,033,796 of NZ_CP025057.1, read as the reverse complement.
ATGAGGGTTTATTAACTAAATATAGAAGTTCAATTGTTAAACAAACTGCATTAGCTGAAATTTCAAGAAAAATAGGTTTAGGTAAATTTATTAGACTTGGTGTAGGAGAATTAGACTCAAAAGGCTATGAAAAAGACTCTATACTTTCAGATATATTTGAAAGTATGACAGCAGCTATATTTTTAGATCAAGGTGATCAAATTTTAAACAAGTGATTAGAAAAAACTATTTTTAGCAATTATATAATTGATCAATTTTTAGATAAAACCCATGATTTTAAATCTGAATTACAAGAATTAATTCAAATAGAGATGAGAAGTGAACTTCAATATGTAACTGTTGCTTGTAAAAAGTTTAAAAATAATACAATTTCATTTACTGTTAATGTAACGCTTAATGGAATGGTATTTGGAACAGGTATTGGAAGCAATAAAAAGCAAGCAGAACAAGAAGCTGCTAAAAATGCTTTGTCTAAAATTAAAAAAAATAAGTAAAGTCAAAAAACCCAGTAAATAAGGGGTTTTTTATCTTTATAAAATTATTAAAAAATTGTATAAATTAATTAAAATCTATATAATGATTTTGTTATATAGGACGGCTATATACGATTACACGAGGTAAAAAAATGATATTCTTAAAAAAAATTGAAGCGTATGGGTTCAAATCTTTTGCTGAACCAACAAATTTAAATTTCGATTTTTCAATGACAGGGATTGTAGGTCCCAATGGTAGTGGTAAATCTAATATAAACGATGCTATCATGTGAGCTCTTGGAGAACAATCATATAAAACATTACGTGGAGATTCAATGGAAGACATTGTATTTTCAGGAAGTAGTGAAAAAAAACCATTAAATATGGCTGAAGTTACCCTTGTATTCGACAATAGTAATAGAGCATTTAGCTCATTAGATTATAATGAAGTATCAATTACAAGAAAGTTTTTTAGACCAACAAAAGAATCAGAGTATTTTATAAATGGAAGTAGAGTTCGTTTAAAAGATATTCAAGAAGTTGCTTTAGAAACTGGCTTAACAAAATCAAGTCTAGCTATTATTTCGCAAGGTTCAATTAGTAATTTTGTGGAATCGAAACCAGAAGATAGAAGAAGACTTTTTGATGAAGCAGCAGGTATTGCTCGATATAAAAAAAGAAAAGAAGAAGCAATTAGAAAACTTTCAAGAACTCAAGAAAATTTAGATAGATTAAATGACATAATAAATGAAATTGAAAGAAAATTACCTTCTTTAAAAAGACAATCTAAAAAAGCAATATCATATAAGGAACTTTTTAATGAATTAAAAAACATAGAAGTTTCAGTATTAGTAAATGATATTAAACTTTATAAGCAAAAAATTATTGAATTAAATGATCAAAAAACAGAACTAAAAATTGAAATTAACTCTCTTGAAAAGCAAATAAATAAAAAAAATGAAGAATTTAATAGTATTTCTCAATCAAGTTATAATAATGAAAAAGAATTATCTAAGTTAAATAAAGAATTTACTAAAATAGTTGAAAAAATTAGTGAATTAAAAGTTTCTAGAATCTCATTAGAATCTAAAAAAAGTAAAGTTGATATTGATGATAAGGAATTTAAATCATCAGAATTAAAAAATAAAGCTAAAGAACTAGAAATTAGATTAGAAGCTGAAGAACAAAAATTAGGAAAATTATTAAAAGATAAAGTTGATAAAAGAGAATTACTTGATGAAACTAGTGGAAAACGCTTCAACTTAAATCAAGAATTGGATTTAATAAGAAAACAATTAGCAAAAACTGAATCAACTTTAGAAAGTTTAATGTTAAGAAAAAACTCTTTAGATAATTTATTTGAAGGTGTAAAAACAATTCTTGAAAATAAAAAAACACTTTCAGGTATTATTGGTACAGTTCAAGATCTAATTAAAGTTGATAAAAATTACGAAATTGCAATCTCTACTGTAATTCAAAATGGATTACAAAATATAGTTGTTAAATCAACAACTGATGTAAAAGCTTTAATAGAATTTTTAAAAAATAATAAAGCAGGATATGCTACATTTCTACCTTTAGACAATTTAAAACCAAATTATATAAATAATGAAACTAGATTTATAATTCAAAAAGCAAATGGTTTCATTGGATTTGGAAATGAATTAGTTAAAATAGAAAAAAAATATCAAGTTGTTTTAGATTATTTACTTTCAAATTATATAGTTGTAGATAGTTATGAAAATGCAATTGAACTTTCAAAATTAACTAATAAAAAATATCATATCGTAACTTTAGATGGCCAAAGAATTTTACCACATGGTGCTATTGTTGGGGGAAGTAGAAAAAATAAGAAAGTCTTATTAAATGACTCACAACAAATAGAGGATTTAGAGTTAAGAAAAAAAGATCTTGATGAAAAAGAAAACTCAATTTCTAAAAAAGTAACTTTATATAGTAATGAAATAGAAATTCTTCGTGAGGAACTAGCTGAAATTCAAACAGCAATTGGAGCTTCAAGACATTCATCAGAATTAATTGAAAAAGAAGCAAGCGAAGTTAAAGAAGAATTTAGAGTAATTACAGGAAAAGAACTTGATGGTGGAGAACAAGAATTCCAATCTCTTGATGAACAAATTATTAAAATTATTTCCGAAATATCTGAACAAGAAAATAAGAAAGATGCAATTCAACAACAAATAAATGTAATTAGATCTTTAAAAGATAAATCAAATGAAAGACAAAATAATTTAAATTCAATAATTGAGCAAGATAGAAAAATGCTTTTCTCATTAAAAGATAAATATGCTAGTCTAAACTCTGATGGTACTTTAATCTTTGAAAAACAATCAAATGCAACATCAAGATTATCTTTAAATTATAATTTAACATTTGAATCAGCTTTAGAATTAAGTACAAATGTTATGGAAACTGAATCAGAAGTTAGAGATAGAATTAATTTTTTAAGAAAAGAAATAAATTTATTAGGAAATGTTAATTTGGATTCAATAGAGGAGTATGAAGAAGAAAATATAAGATATCAAAATTATATTGAACAAACTCAAGATATACTTGAGTCAATAAAAAACTTAAAAGAAGCAATTGGTGATATGGATCAACAAATGATAATTCAATTTAGAAAAATTATCACAGATGTAAATAAAGTATTACCAGATACTTTTGCAACTCTATTTGGTGGAGGAACAGCTTCAATTATTTATACAAATCCAGATGATATTTTAAATACAGGTATTGATTTAAAAATGTCACCACCGGGTAAAAAAATTGCTAACTTAAATTTATTGAGTGGTGGAGAAAAATCAATGGTTGCACTTTCAGTTTTATTTTCAATTCTAAAAGTTAAACCAATACCTTTAGTTATATTAGATGAGGTTGAAGCTCCTCTTGATATTGCCAATGTAGAACGCTTTGCAAAATATATTAAAACTTTTACAAAAAATACACAATTTATGATTGTTACTCACAGAATGGGTACTATGGAAAATTGTGATACTCTATTTGGAGCAACAATGGAACAAAAAGGTATTACAAAACTTGTTCAAATTAAACTTATTGAGGCAAAAAAATTATCAAATACGAATTAATATTAGCATTCAGCTAGGAGAAACTTTATGAGTAGGAAAATAAGCATAATACTGTTGGCATTATTGTCAGTGGTGTTAGGTCTATGAATTTGAAGTGTTGCAGCACCTAAAAATTCAATTATTTTAGGTGGAAGCACAAGTGTTAATCCATTTATGCAAAAATTAACAAAAAAATATTATCATGAATCAGAAAAAGACTTTATTTACAATTCAACAGGTAGTCAAGCTGGTGTTGGAGGCGTAGAAAAAGGAATGTATAGTGCAGGGTTTATTTCTAAAAAAATAAGTGATACTACATTGTCAAAAGGAAATACTTTTTCAAATGTATGTGCAAATCCAAAAGAAGAAGAATGTAGGTTTGAAAATGTTGATTTAAATCATTGAAAAAATGAAAATAATGATATTTCAAAAAATAATTCATATATTGCTTTAGAATTTGCAATTGATGCGATTGGTGTGATTTTTAACTCACCAAGTTATTGAAATGAAGTAATTACTTACGATGAGGATCAAAAAACTATATCATTAAATGATTTAATGAATTTTGACTTAAATAATAATAAAGAATTATTGGCAAAAATTTATTCAGGAAATATGTATTGAGAAGAATTGGCAAAAGAAGTACTAAAAGGTTATGAGAATAGCACATTTTATTCTCAATTAAATGCAAAAATCCCAACAAGTAATAAAACTAAAATAGTTACTTTTACAAGAGAAGATGGTTCAGGAACTAGATCAGCTTTTTCAGATTTAACAGGAATAAAAGATATGCACTCATCAAATGTGGTTAATTCTAATGGTTCAATGATTGAAAATATGAGTAATGTTCCAAGTATAGGATATGTTTCAAATGGTTTCTTAGGACAATTAACAGATCAGGGAGCAATTAAATTAGCAGGTATTGATGGTAAAAAATTGGCTATTAACAAGAGCAATAAACCAAAAGAATGAAACAAAACCGATCATAAATGAGAAAATTGAAAAATAAATGGTGAAGATGGAAACTCAGAAGATTTTATTAAAAAGGCATATACTTTTAAAAGACCATTTATAGCAATTTTTAATATATATAATAAAAATTTAGAACAATTAATTCAATTATTTGAATGAATGCACAATGCAGATGAAGCAAAATCAGTTTTTGAAGATGAGGGACTTGTAAGAGATATGAATTATCAATCTCCATCTCCTAAAAAAGTATTAGGAGGTAATTATGCTTAAAACACATGTAAAAAAACTTCCTAAAGCAAAAGCATCTAAAATGGACTTATCAACTAAAATATCTATTTTAACTATAACAACTATTGTTTTATTAATATTGGCAGTTTTAGTAGGATTTATTTTATACAAATCAGTTCCAGTTTTTAAAGAATTTTCATTTTTTAAATTCCTATTTTCAGGAGATTGATCACCTGGAAAAGATGGTGCAGGTAAATACGGTTTAGGTAAGATAATTCTTTCAACTTTAATGATGATGTTTTTTACATTATTATTTGCTATTCCATTAACAATATTTAGTTCATTATTCATAACTGAGTATTTAAAAAATAGAACTAAAAAATTTGTAGTTACTGTAATTCAATTACTTGCAGGAATTCCTTCAGTTGTTTTTGGTCTATTTGCTTTAGATCAAATTGGACCAATTTTTGTAGCAATGGGAGCTCCAACAAGTGGTAACATGATGACAGCTAGTTTTACGTTAGCTTTTATGGCTTTGCCAACAATGATAACATTATCAATTAATGCTATTGAAGCAGTTCCAGAAGGTCATAGATATGCTTCGTTAGGATTAGGTATGACAAAGGAAAAAACAACCTTTGGAGTAGTTTTAGTTTCTGCAATGCCAAAAATTATTACAGCTATCATTACTGGAGTTGCAAGAATTATTGGAGAAACTATGGCAGTTATTTTAATTGCTGGAAACTCAACAAAAGGTTTAAATACAGATGATGGTTTCATTGGATTTATTTTTTCATCAATTAGAACTTTAGCAGGAACAATTGGTTTAGAAATGCTAGAAAATCATGGATCAACTCATGAATCTGCATTATATGCAATTGGTATGGTTTTATTTATAATAGTTATTCTTATTAATTTATTAATTATAGCTGTTGGAAATATTAATAAAAAGAAAAGTAAATCAATTAATAAGATTAAACATAAAAAAATTAAAGTTAGAAAAAATAATTATGAATATGATAGTCACAATTTAAATATTTTAGTACAAACATATACTGAAAAAAGATTTGGAAAAAAAATGGAGAGTGCTATTTTAAATTTCTTTATGATAACTTCAACTACGATAATTATTGGATTTACAAGTTGAATATTGTTAACTGTTATGTTTAAAGGGATTGGTGGCTTTGATCCTGGTGCATTTATAGAAATTGAAGGGCAAAGAAGTGGTATATTTGCACTATTGTTTACAACAATACTTTTAGTGCTAGGAACTATTATATTTGCAATACCATTAGCATTAATTGTGGCAATCTATTTAGCAGAATATGCTCATAAAGATAGTAAATTTGCTAAAGTAATTAGATTCTCAATAAATGTTCTAGCATCAACTCCAAGTATTGTATTTGGTGTGTTTGGTTTAAGTTTATTTGTTGTTACAATGGGAATACCAATGTCAGTATTTGCTTCAAGTTTAACAATGACAATAGTTATTCTTCCTTCAATGATTACAGCATTTGAAGACTCAATAACATCTGTTCCTTCTTTATATAAAGAAGCTGCATATGGAATGGGTATGACAAAAACAGGAGTACTATTCAAAATTATTATTCCAAACTCAACTAAGGGACTTGTGACAGGAACTATTTTAGCTGTTGCAAGAATCATTGGTGAATCAGCTCCTGTATATCTAACATTGGGAACAGCAGTTAGAATGCCTTCAGAAGGTTTCTTCTCATCAGGTGCTACTTTAACAACTCAAATATATATGATGGCTTCAGAAGGAAATGATCCACATACATTAGGTGTTGCATATCAAATTGCACTTGTTACAATATTCTTAGTACTAGGTTTAAATTTCTTAAGTAAATATATTGGAGTCAAATTAAATCCAGTTCATAAAAAAATACCATTTAAAGTTAAATTTAAAGCTTTTATATCTATATTTACAATATCTCATATAAAAAAGGTTGCTAAAAAAACTAAAAAAGATACAGTATCACTGTACAAAAAATGAATATCTTATTTCAATATACATAGGTGGAAAACTTATTATAAAAATTCAAAAGTTAGAAATAAAGTAATTAAAACAATTAAATTAGAAGCAAAAAATAACTCTAATAAAGATGTCAAAAAGATTGCAAAAGAAAAGGAAGAGTAAAAAATGCCTTTAGATAAAAAAACAGTGGTAGAAAATGAAAATATAATACCTGCTAATACTGATGAATTGGAACTTATATCAGAAGAAAAAATATTTCAAAAACCTAAGAAATTACCATTAAAGCAAAGATCTAATGTAATTGAAATTGAAAATTTTAATTTTTATTATAATGGTGGTTCAAAACAAGCTTTATTTGATATAAATATGGCTGTTAAAGAAAATACAGTAACAGCATTTATTGGTCCTTCAGGTTGTGGTAAATCAACACTTCTAAGATCAATTAATAGAATGAATGATTTAGTGGATAATATTGCAATTGATGGTTCAATTAAAGTTCATAACAAAGATGTGTATGAAAAGGGAACAGATGTTGTAAAATTAAGAACAGAGGTAGGAATGGTTTTTCAAAAAGCTAATCCATTTCCAATGTCAATTTATGATAATGTTGCTTTTGGTCCTAGAAATCAGGGAATTACAGATAAAAATGCTTTAAATCAGATTGTTGAAGATTCATTAAAAAAAGCTGCACTTTGAGAAGATGTAAAAGATTATTTAAAAGATTCAGCTTTGGGATTAAGTGGGGGACAACAACAAAGATTATGTATAGCAAGAGCAATTGCTATGAGACCAAAAATATTATTAATGGATGAGCCTACAAGTGCTTTGGATCCAATTGCAACTTTGAAAGTTGAAGAACTTATTTTAAAATTGAAAAATGAATATACAATAGTAATAGTTACCCATTCAATGGCACAAGCTACAAGAGTAAGTGATTATACAGCATTCTTTTTACAAGGAGAGTTAATCGAATACGATAGAACAAAAAAAATATTTACAAATCCAAAAAATCAAAAAACAGAAGATTATATTTCAGGAAGATTTGGATAGGAGGAACGAAAATGTCATACAATAAAATTTTAGATAATGATATTAAAACTATTAAGCGAGAATTAATTAAGTTAGTTGAAGCTACTAAATCTCAGTATGCAAACACTTTCGAATCTCTAAAAGCACAAAATTTTGAACTAGCAAAAGAAGTAGTTGAAAATGACTTAAAAATTAACGACATGCAAAACACATTTACAAAAATGGCTTTATGAAAAATTGCAAAACAACAAATGGTAGCAGGTGATTTAAGATTAGCTGTTGGGGGAGTTTTAATAAGTCGTGAAATTGAAAGAATTGCTGACGTTGCAAAACATATTTGTGCATTTACAATTAAATACAATCCTGAACCAATAGAAATTGAATATATTTCAAAAATGTTTGATCTTGTAAATAAAATGTTAAACATAGTTTCAGCTTTAATTGAAAATTATGACAATGATCAACATCAAAAGGTTTTAAAAGCAGAAGAACAGTTAAGTATAGAGTTCTCAACACTTTCAAATACATTGGCTTTAAGAAATTTTGAAGCCAAAAATCAAGTTGAATCAAAAAAAATTATTACAATAGTGAGACAATTAAAGAATTTAGAAAGAGCTGGAGAATGCTTAATTAATATTGAAGAAACTTTACAATTTATTAGAACAGGAAAATTTGAAGAGCTTCAAGAAACAATCATTAATAATTTAGAAACTAAATAATAAAAAATTCCATTCTTTTTATGGAATTTTTTTCTATTTTCTGCAAAAAGGTGAGATTTTTATAAAAAACTGTAATATAATTTATTTAATTTTGGAGGAACAAAAAAAGTGGAGCAAATTATATATAATCCAGCGAAAGAATTTCAAAGTTACCAATCTGAACATCAATTGAACTGTGAAAAGGAATTTGAAAGACTTTTAAAAATAGCAAAAGTTGATGAAAATTTAAATATTACAACTGTAAAAACAATTGAAAAACAAGAAAAAAAATTAAACAGCACAAAAAAAGTTATAGGTAAATATAAAGCATTAAGAGTATTTCTTATAATAATGTGTATAGTTTTTGTTTTAGTGCCAGTTGTTGCTTTTTATTTTTTGAAAGATTTAGATAAATTTATATTGTATATCTCAATAACAAGTTCGATATGTGCAATATTGTTTATTACATTTTTATTATTAATTTTTTTAAGAATAAATAAATTAATAAAAGACTTTTCAAAAATGGCAGAAAAAATTCAGTCAGAAATTAATGAATTGACTCAAAAGGCTTGGGAACAAATGAGACCTTTAAATAATTTATTTTATAGTAGATTATCAAAAAACCTAATTGAAAGTACATTAGGTTCAGTTAAATTCGATAATTACTTACATAATAATAAATTTAACTTTCTAAAAAGTATTGGTCTTAAGGATTTTGAAAGAGATAAATCAATAGTTGATTTATCAAGTGGAGAACTTGCAAAGAATCCATTTGTAGTAGTAAAAACAAGAATTCATGAAATGAGAAAAAAAGAATATACTGGATCTTTACTTATAACATGAACTGAAAGTTATACTGATTCAGATGGAAACTCAAAAACACGAACAAGATCTGAAACTCTTTTTGCAAGTGTTGTTAAACCAATGCCTTTTTATTATAAAAAGTCTTCTATATTTTATTATAGTGAACATTGTCCTAATTTAAGTTTTGATCGAAATCCAAGTAAATCTAGAAAAGATTTAAGTGATAAAGAATTTCAAAAAGAATTGAATCAACTAGATAAAAAAGCAGAAAAGGCAATTAAAAATAATCAAAAACTTAATTTAATGAATAATAAAGAATTTGAATTGTATTTTGATTGTTTTGAAAGATCAAATGAAATTGAATTCAGAATGATGTTTTCAGCTCTGGCTCAAAAACAATTAATAGATTTAATTAAAGCACCTTATTTTGATTCTAGCAATAACTTTAGATTGAAAAAAGTTTCAAATTTAAGTATTCTATTTAATAATTATATTGATAATTTATCTTTAGAAAGAGATGTAGAGCAATATAAACATTTCAGTTTTGAAAAAATTAGAAATAATTTTATGGCACTTAATATGGGTTCTTTTAATAACTTTTTTTTAGCATTTTCACCTTTACTTGCAATTCCTATTTATCAAGAAAAATGAGAAACAAAAATATCAGCAGGTAATCCTCAAGAACAAAGTCTATCAAATTGAGAATATGAAGCTATTGCAAATAAATATTATAAAAAAGCATTAGGGCATGGAAATTCTGTTACACCTAGTATTTTAAAAACTAGTTTTGTAAAAAAAGAAGGCAATAATGAATATGTAAATGTTATTGCTGAAGGATATAGTATAACTCCAAGAGTTGATTATGTTTTAGTTAGTGGAGGAGATGGAGGAATACACTCTGTTCCAGTACCTTGAGATGAGTATAATAAAGTAATTAAAGAATCTAATATAGTGATTAGTACTTTAAATGATGATAAAACTTCAGTAAATTCAAATAAAATTATTGATAGTTTAAATGAATTTACTTCAAAACTTTCAATTGATACTGAAGGAATGGTTAAAACAAATAATATTCTAGCAACAATTTTAGGCGAAGAAGGATTAACAGAAAACCAAAGAATACTGTTAGAAAAAATGAATAATAACAAGTAAAACTTGATAAAATAAGTTAGTAGGAGAGAAAAAAATGGCAAATTTATTAGATGAACAAAGTGGTCCTTTTAAAGAAGAAGGACAAGATATTAAAGTTATAAATAAACAAATAGAAATTAAAGTTGGTACTGGATCAAAAGTATTTGAAATATTTTTATGATTAATGTTAATATTACCAGGTTTAATATTTACTTTTAAAAAAATAGGAGCAAGAAATTATTTTTCAAAATTAGAACAAAGAATTCAAGCTTCAGCTAGTGAAGTTGATAATTATTTAGAACAACGTTATCAAATACTTCAAAATGTGGCAGGTCTTTTAGAAAAATCAATTAATTTAGATAAGGATGTTATGAAAGGTGTTGCAGCGCTAAGATCAGGAAATAATTTTGATGCTGCAAGAAGTAGCGAATTGTCTGAACAATTAGATAAAGCATATGGAATAATTAATGTTGCTTTTGAAAGATATCCAGATTTAAAATCACAAGAAACAATTATAGCAGCAATGCAAAAAAATGATTATACTCAAAGAGAAATATCTGCTGCAAGAAGTAACTATAATGACTATGTTTCAAGATGAAATCAAGATGTTCAAGTTTGACCAACTAAAAAAATAGTTGCTGCAAAACAAGGATATACAACAAGAATTCCATTTACAGCTTCTGTAGAAGTTAAACAAAAAGCTAGAGAATCATTCTTTTAAAAGAGTGATTTTTTATTTTAAAATATAGACTTTTTTATTTATTAATATAAAATAGAAAATGTAAATTAAATAAAAAGCTTGTATAAACCAACATATTGGGTTGGTGTCTCTACGATATACCTATATATCTCTATAAGCAAATTTTTAGAAAGGAACTTATCAAAAACTTTATGAAAAAAGGTTTTATAAGTTTTTTTTTTTTTTTTTAAACAATAATTAGTTAACAATGAGCTCTTTGTTTATTTACACAAAATAATTTTAAGGAAAAGGAAAAATAGAAATAATGAAAAAATTATTATCACTTTTTGCTGTAAGCACACTAATCGCATCATCAGTATCAACAGTTGTTTCATGTGGGGGAAGTTCAGATACAATAAATATATTATTTATTCCTTCAAATAATAGTACAGAAATAATAAATACTGTTAAACCATTAGAACAAAAATTAGCAACAGAATTATCTAGTATTGCTCAAAAAGATGGTAGAACTTTAAATAAAAAAGTTAAGATTTCAACTTCAACAAACTATGAAGTAGCAGGAAAAACTTTACAAGATGGTAAAGCTGACTTAGCATTTTTACCTATTAACACATATGTAAAATATAGAGGTAAAGATAATGAAGGAAAATTCTCTTCAGAAGGTGTACTTTTAAGTGCTTCAAGAAGTGGTGTAACTCCTGAAACAAAAGGTTTTGAACCATTTCAAACTGATGGAAAATTTGATTCTTCAAAAGCACAAAATAAAGCAATTGATGCTCAAACTTCTATGCAATTAGCACAATATTATAATAAAACTGCAACAGGAATTGAAAATTTACAACAAGCAAAAGAAAAACTGGAGGATTCTGAAAATACTGCTTCATATTATAGATCATATATTTATGCAAATAATGCATTTTTAAGCGCTAGCGGATTTGATATAACTAAATATGGTAAAGAAAATTTAACAAGAGAAGAAAGCGTTGAATCTTCTGAACAATATAAAGCTGATTTAAAAGCATTGATTTTAAAAGGAGCCACAGAAGATAAGTTTAAATTCTCTTTTGGAAAAAGTAAGACATCAAGTGCAGGAGTTTTATATCCAATGCTTTGACTTAAAAATGTTCTTGGATTTGAAGATAGTGAATTACAAGGACTGTGAAAAAAAGCAAGTCAACAAGAAAGCTATCCACAAGCTGCTGAAAATATTTCAAATGCACAAAATGATGGGGCAGCAAACTATGCAGTAGGATTCAGTGATATTAGATCTGAACAAAAAGATGATAATAAAGTTAAAAAGGCTTTTGCAAACTCAACAGTTATAGGAGCAACTGATGCAATTCCAAATGATTTAATTGTTTACTCTAAAAAAAGAATTAATGACGAACAATATAAAGATGATTTAAGAACAGCATTTATTAACCTTATTGCAAAACCAGAAAATAAAGAAATATTTAATATTTACAGTCATACAGGTTATATTGGACCAACTTCTAAAGAAGCTAGTGAAAGTTTCGAAGTAGACATGGATAGTTCAATAACAAGAGCAACTGTGGAAACTGCAAAAATGTTAGAATTAATGAAAAATTGATAATTAGTTAAAATAGAAAAGGAGAAAATACAATTAGATTAAATTCTATTTGTATTTTTTTAAGTTATGATAAAATTCACTAATGTAAATAAAGTATGACCTAATGGAAAGCAAGTCTTAAGAGATATAAATATTACTATTAATGATGGAGAATTTGTAGCTATAATAGGACTTTCAGGTGCTGGTAAAACCACTCTTTTAAAAACAATTAATGGAATTAACAAAATATCTTCTGGAGAGTTATTGATATCTTGAAAAGAAGGTGAAGAAATTGAGGAATATAATTTAAGTAAAATAAGTAATAAAAGACTAAGAAAGTTAAGAAACAAAATTGGATTAATGTCTCAAGAATATAACAATATAGAAAAACAAACAGTTTTGGCAAATGTCTTAAACTCAAGAATATCCAAATTATCTTTTTGAAGATCACTATTTGGTATTTTTAGAAAAAAAGATAAAGAAGTTGCTTTAAGATCTTTGGAAAAATTAAATTTACTAGATTATGCATATATTAGAGCAGATAACTTAAGTGGAGGACAACAACAAAGAGTTGCTTTGGCAAGAACTCTTTCACAAGAACCAGAACTTATAATTGCTGATGAACCTGTATCTGCTTTAGATCCAATTTTGGCAAGTCAAGTTATTCAAGATTTTCAAAATGTTAATAAGAATGAAAATATGACAATTATTTTGAATATTCACCATGTTGATTTAGCAATAAAATTTGCAACAAGAATTATAGGTTTAAGAGATGGAAAAATAGTTTTTGATGATAAACCAGAAAAATTAACCAAAGATATTCTTAAAGAAATTTATGGAGATAATTATTAGATGAAAAGGAAATTTGAGTCAATAAAATCTAGAAATGTTTTTGCAATAAATAATAGTTATACAAAAGCACCTAAAAAGACTTTTCTAATTTTTTCTATAGTATGTTTAATAGTATTAATTATTTTTGGTTTTAAAGTTTTGGATGCAAATTGAGGAGAACTGTTTTCAAGTTTTGATTTATTTGTATCCAGAATTTCAGATTTATTTAAATGAGATTGAAAAGATTTTTTAAAACCTGATAGTTTAGGAAATGTGTTTTTTAACAAGGCAATGTCTTCTATATTTTTAACAATGTTGATAGCTTTTTCTGGAACTATAATTGGTGTTATATTAGCCATTCCAGTTTCAATTCTTGCTGCTGGAAACATTGTTCAAAATAAATTTATAAATAATACTGCAAAAACTATAATTGCATTTTTTAGAACAGTACCTTCTTTTGTATATGCACTAATTTTTGTTGGATACTTCGGTCAAACAAATTTAACAGTTACTATAGTTCTTGCTATCTTTACATTTTCAATAACTTCAAAAATATTTTTTGAAAGAATAGAACACATTAATACTAGGATATTTATTTCTCAACAAGCAACAGGAGCAGGAAAATTTAGGGCCTTTAGAACTGCTGTTGTTCCTCAAATATCAAATCATATTACATCTGCTACATTTTATGCCTTAGAGACTAATATAAGATATATTTCAGTTATTGGAGGAGTTACAAAATTTGGTATTGGTAGAATGATAGATAGTTCTATTGAATATGATGAATGAGGAAGAGTTGGTTTTTTACTTACATTATTGATATTAACAGTAGTCTTTTTAGAAGTTTTAATTTATTTTGTTAAAAATTATATACTTTTAGATAGAGATTTCATTTTAGATCAAAAGGATCAAAAGAAATATAATAACTTAATTAAACAAATATCAAAACTTAATAATGTAAACTTTTATATAAAATTTATATTACAAAAAGATTTAAATGAAAGTTTAATAGAAGCAAAAAATAATAAAGATAATGAGAAAGTTCTTTTAATAAAGCAAGAAATCAAAAAAACTAAACATGATTTTAAACAAGAATTTAAAAATAATCTGAATAAAGAGAAAAAAGAATTTGAAAAATTTAAATTAGAAAATATAAACTCAAAATCATGATTTATTTGAGATGATGATAAAAAAATTAATATTAGAAGAGATAAAAAGTATCTATCAGATTTTAATTTTAAAGTTATGTTTTTAAAAGAACAAATGATAAAGGAAATAGAAGAGAGTGCTTTAAATGAGCATAAAGAATACTTAAAAACTTTGACAATAAATGAAGTAATTAAGAAAAATCCAAGAAAATGAATTAAAAGAGTTTCATTATATTTAATATTATTTACAATTTTTATATATTCACTTTCATTTATTAGTTTTCACCTTGAAAGTTCTCAAACAATTCAAAATACAAATAATAATTTACTTGAAATGTTGAAATTTAATTGAGCTTCTTTTTTTAGAGCGAGTGGTAATGCTCCTTACTCTGTACTTTATTTAATATTTGAAACACTCTCTATTGCAATTGTTGGAACTTTAATAGGTGCTATATTCGCCTATATTTATGGATTATTAAGTTCTGAAAAAGTTGTAAATTACTATGTTGCAAAATTCTTTGTTGTATTCACATCAATATTAAGATCAGTACCAACTTATATTTATGCAATATTCTTTATTACCTTAGTTGGTATGGGACCATTTACTGCAACTCTTGCAATTGCAATGGGAACAATAGGGATGTTAACAAAATATAACAGAGAAATTTTTGATGAAATTAATTTAAAAATAGTTTATCAATTGGAATCAACAGGATTAAATAAATTTCAAGTATTCAAATATGGAATTATGCCTCAAACTACAAGTAGTATTGTTTCTTATATAGTTTATAGATTTGATATTAATTTTAAAGAAGTTTCAGTTTTGGGAGTAGTTGGAGCAGGAAATATGGGTTACTTATTAAATAGTTATTTTAGTCAACATTACTTCCATGAATTTGGGGCCTTATTATTTGGAATAATGCTCTTTACATTCTTTGTAGAGTATGTATCAACTGTTTTAAGAGCAAAGTTAAATTTAGGTATAAATCCATGATATGTAGATAGAGTTATATTATTTTTTAAACATAAAAATTTTGCAGTTTATAAAGCCAATGAGTATTTAGTATTTGGTAGTGAAAAATTAGATTATTCTCAATCAGAGGCATTTTATTCATATACTAATAAAGAAATTTATAAAAAGGCAAAAGAAATATCTAAAGCTCAAAAAATAAAATTCAATTTAGCTTGATATTTAAGTTATATAGATTACTTTAAATTATCAAAAGAAAAAATAAAAGATTATAAAGAAGCAAAAAAAATCTATTTAGAACACAATAAGAACTTTAATACAAAAATCAAATTAAAAAAAGTAGATAGAAAAAATGATATTGAAATAATTTTAAATAAAAAGAAAACTCAAATTAAAGTTATTCTTGATAATTTAAAAAATAAGAAAGATGAATTATCTAAAAAAGAATTTAAAATTCAAAGTTTAGAAGTAAAAAAAGCAGTTAGTTTTATTAAAAAAAGCACAAAAATTAAATTAGAAAGTTTAGATTATTAAGAATATGATTAAAAAATTTCTAGAAAAAATTAAGGAACATAAGAAGATAATATTATTAAGACATATTTTTCCTGATTTTGATGCAATTGGGTCACAAATGGGATTATATAGATTTATAAAAGAAAATTTCTCAAATAAAATAGTGCTTTGCGGTGGAGAATTGCCAATAGAATATGAATGTATTGGCAAAAATGATAAGTTACAAGAAAATGATTTTCAAGATGCACTAGTTATTATTACAGATACTGCAATAACTTCAAGAATCGATATATCAAATATAGAATGACTTAAAAAAGCTAGTTGTGTATTCAAAATAGATCATCATATAAATGTTGAGAAATATGGAAATTATGAAATAGTTAATAGTTCTTGTCCTGCTACTTGTGAACTTTTAACAGATATATTTTCACAAACTGATTTAATTTTTTCAAAAGAAACAGCTTTTAATTTATATCATGGTTTAGTAACAGACACTGACAGATTTATGTATAGAAATGTCACTGAAAGAACTTTTAGAATGGCAAGTATCTTAATGTCGAAAAATATAGACTTAAATTTAATTTATAAAAATATATATGGTTTAGATGGAAATGAAATTAAATTAAAAGCTTATATTTTGCAAAATTATAAAATGTCTGAAAATAAAATAGCATATATTGAATTAACAAAGGAGATATTAAGCGATTATAATATATCAGATGTTAATAAAATAGCACTTTGAGTTAATATGCTAGGAGAGATAAATTCTGCAAAAGTATGAATCTTTTTTGTAGAAAATAAAGATTATGTCAGAGTTGAATTTAGATCAGATAGTATAAATGTATCAAAAGTTGCAAAACATTTTGGTGGTGGAGGTCATAAAACTGCATCAGGAGCAAAAGTACAAGATATGCAAACTTGTAAAAAAATAGTTAAATATTTAAACTCTAAATTGAGTAATATTTAATTATTAAAACAAATATAGTCTCAGTTAAATAAAAAGAAGAAGAGCAAAATTGTTCTTCTTCTTTTTATTTTATTTTATTTAAAGTAATTAATTTTGGAACTGTAAATAATTTATCTGATAAAGAAATTGTAACTTTATTTTTTCTTATTTCTTCTATTGTAAAAATATCATCATAATTTTTAACATTTTCTTTAAAGAAAGAATGTTTTTTTATTCAATTAAAGATTTCTCTTTTAAATATGTTTTCATTTACAGAAAAGTTAATATATTTATCAAATCCTTCATTTCCAAAAGATTGTGAATCTCTTAATAATTTAAAATCTAATTTTGTATCATTTAAGAAACTAGCATTTAAATATTTAGGGTTCTCATTTTCTAATTCTTCAAAATCTATAAATTCTCAAAATTCATTAATATTATCTAAAAATAATACTGATGAAGAATATCTATCGAAGATTTTTTTAAACTTAGACTTTAATAAATCTTCAACTTCTAATTGAATATAATTACTTTTTGTTAGAATTAATGGATTATTCTTTAAAAAATTATTCATTACATAAATGAAATCATTGATTTTATCGTAATTAAATAATACTAAATTAAATTTAAGTATTATATTTTCATTTAAAAGTTTTAAATTGTTTTTATCTTTAAAAAGAATAGTTAATTCTCCATCTTCAATTTTTAAAACTTCAAAAGTTATATTGTTAAATAATTCCTTTCCAAAATCATCTACATAAAAAGCTTCTTTTAGAATTTCTTCAAAATTCTCATTTGTTAAATTCTTTATATCCATTTTGTTTTCAACTCTGTGATATAAAAAGTCATCCATAGCTAATAAGTATCTTGTATATTTACTTGCGTATTTATTTTCATTTTTTAGAGTTGAAGTAACTCCAGCTGAAACAGCTAAACTTAAAGATAGTCAAACTGATAGTAGTTTTTTCATAATTTTTCCCTCACACATTAATATATTTATAATACATTATTTTTATTATACAATTAATAAAGAGAAAAGAGGAAATTTTATGGGATTTTGAAGTAATTTAAAACAAAGAAGAGAAACAAAAAAACAAATTAAAAAACACAAAAAGGACCATAAAAATACATTAACTTTTTCAAGTGATATTAAAAAATTAAGTAAAAATTATAAAGAACCAAATTCTGACTTTTTTGAAGAATTAGAAAATATTTTAATTAAAACTGATATGGGTATGAAAATGGTTTTGGAAATTTCTAATAGAGTGCAAAAAAAATCAAAGCCTAAACACTCATTTAATGAAATAAAAGAGATATTAGTAGAGCAAATTTATGAAACTTACACAGATAGTGGAAAATTTAAAACAGAGTTAAATTATAAAGATAAAAGATTAAATGTTTTTATAATGGTTGGTGTAAATGGTGTAGGAAAAACAACAAGTATTGCAAAAATAGCAAATTATTATTCAAATATGGGCAAAAAAGTCTTAATTGCAGCAGCAGATACATTTAGAGCAGGAGCTGTTGAACAATTACAAGAGTGATGTGATAAAAGACTTAAAAATGTAGACTTAGTAAAATCACAAAATAATTCTAAAGATCCAGCAAGTGTAGTTTTTGATGGTATTAAAAAAGCAAGTGAAGAAAAATATGATTTATTATTAATTGATACAGCAGGAAGACTTCAAAATAAAGAAAATTTAATGAGAGAATTAGAAAAAATGACTAAAATTATTCAAAAAAGTGTAGTTGATGGTCCTCATGAAAGATTACTAGTTATTGATGCTCAAACAGGACAAAATGGAATAAGTCAAGCAAAAGCATTTTCAGAAACAACTAATGTAACAGGAATAGTTCTTACAAAAATGGATGGTACTAGTAAGGGTGGAATAGCTCTTGCAATTAAAGATACTTTAAATATACCTGTTAAGTTAATTGGAACAGGTGAAACTGTCAATGATATAGAAGAATTTGATGTTGATAATTATATTTGAGAATTAACATCTGATTTTATGGAAAATGATAAAAATGATTAATCAAGATATTCAAAAAACAGCTAATTTAGCAGAATTGTATGATTACTATAAAAATTTATTAACAGAAAAACAATCTCAATACTTTGAACTATATTTTTTTGAAGATTTAACTTTACAAGAAATTTCAGAAGAGTTTGGTGTATCAAGAAATGCAGTTTATGATAGTATAAATAAAACTTCAATAATATTGATAGATTTAGAAGAAAAATTAAATTTAAAATTAAAAAATACAAAAATTAAAGATATTTTAGATAAAGCCAAAATTAATAAAATATCAATTGACCAATTGATAGTGGAAGTGGAGCAAAATTTATAATGAATTTTTTAATAATAGGAGATGTTTACTCTAAATCAGGAAGAGATATATTAGAAAAACATTTAAAATCAATTGTGAAAAAAAATAGTATCGACTTTATTGTTGTTAATGGAGAAAATATAAGTCATGGAAAAGGGATAAATAAGAATCATTATGATTTTCTTAAGAAACTTGGAGTTGATGTTATTACTACAGGAAATCATGTTTTTAAAGTAAAAGAAACATTAGAATACATTAATGAAGTTAATGATCTTTTAAGACCTGCAAATATGAATTCTTACAATTTAGGTATTGGAACAAATCAATATAATTGAAAAAATAAAAAAATAAGAATAACAAATTTGATGGGTAAAAGCTTTATGGAGCACGTTAATAATCCTTATGAAATTATGGATAAAATAATTGAAAATGATGATTCTGATATTCATATAGTAGATTTTCATGCTGAAACAAGTGCAGAAAAAATAGCATTTGCTTGAAATTATGATGGTATTATTACAGCTCTTGTTGGAACACACACTCATGTGCAAACAGCTGATGAAAGAATACTTCCAAAGGGAACAGCATTTATTACAGATTTAGGAATGACAGGACCAATTAACTCAATAATTGGGGCAAATCCAGAAGAAGTTATACATAAAGAAAAAACTGGATTACCAGTGAAATTTAAACCTTCAGAAAATCAAGGTTTACTTTGTGGTGTTATTTTATCTATAAATGATAAAAATAAAGCTATTTCTATAGAAAGATTGCAAATTAAGTAATAATTGAAAAAAGATTTTAATTAAATAAATTAATATTTAATTGACAATTTATTAGAAAAAAGATTTAATAAAAATTTGTGTATAATATTTTTGACAAAGGATATTTTTAGGAGCATAAAATATGAAAAGATATGATAAACTTAGAAATTTACACGAAACATTATTTGCTTTGGACAAGGAAATTCAAAATATTTGTGCAGGTATAGAACAAAAGCTTGGAAAAGCTTTAAAATATAAAGATACATTTAAAAGAGTTATAACAGAAATTGAACTGGAAAGTAAAAATGAAATATATGGTAGACCATCAGTTTCTGATTTTGAAAATACTAGAATTAATCTTGAACAAGATGCTGGTAATCTTATATATGAAGCAATTAATGTTATGGGTGGTCAAGAGTTTATAGTTAGAAAACAAAGTGTTATATTTGCATTTTGATTTATGGGACAATTTGATGTCTATGCATTAGATTTATCAAATAAAAATTAATAAAATATTTACGATAATAAACACTGAAAAAAAGGTGTTTTTTTCTTTATAATTAAGAAAGGTGATTTTATGGGAGTTTGAGAAGCTGTTTGAGACTTATTAAGTATAATTATTTATTCAATATTGGGTACATTTGTTTTAATTTTTTTATTAGCTTTAATAATTAGAATTATTAATTTTAATAAACTTAAAACTAAAAGAAAACCAATTATTAAAAGTGAATTAATTAAAAAGAAAATGTTTAAAACAAGTGATGGTTATGAACTTAGATGATTTGGAGAAATTAATCCAAATAGTGAGTATATAATTATTGGAATTCATGATATGTTTAGAAATCGAAAAGATTTTGATAAAATGGAAGTTTGATTAAATAAGAATAAAAAGAGTAATTGTTCATTAGTTTCTTTTGATCAAAGAAATTGTGGAGAAAATATAGTTGAAAAACAATTCCATTTTGGCTGAACAATTTCTGATTTAAGAGAAATAATTAAAGATATTAGTGAAAAAAATCCTACAGCGAAAATTATTTTGTTGGGAGAAGGTTTTGGAGCAACAATAGCAAGTTTTTTATCAGATAATGAAAAGGTTTATAAAATTATTTCTTGTTCATTAAGATTAAATCATGCTTATCAAAAAACTTTTGGATTTTATCTAAAACTTTGATGGGGAACTTTATTTAAAGCAGATACAAAACTTATAAGTCCTATTAATGGTATAGATTTAACAGATGATAGTGTTTTTGCCAAGAAAATTGAAGATGAAAATTTAACTAAAAATTTATTTAATACCAAAGATTATTACTTATGAAAAAAAGCTAATAAAATTAGTATCAAAAATATTAATAAATCAAAAGAAAAGATGTTATTAATACTTTCGAATAATGATTTTTATTGTAATTCAAAAAAAATTGCTAAATATTTATCAAAACTTAATAAAGATAAATATATTTTTGAAAAAGTTAAGGGATATAAGCATTATATTTTAAATACTAATAATTCTGAAAAAATATTTGAATTAATAATTAAAAGTTTATAAATATTTGATATTATTACTTTAGAAAACTTAAAAAAATTCTTATTAAGAACTGCTGAGAGAAAAAACTCTATGAAGTGGTAGCAACCTATTCAATTAGGTGCTTAAATTAAGGGGAAACCAACGATGAGAGAAAAAAACTTCTCTTTTGTTGGGAGAAGTTTTTATTTTAAAAGGAGAAAAATTATGAAAAGATTATTTACTAGTGAATCAGTTTCTGAAGGACATCCTGATAAGATTTGTGATCAAATCAGTGATGCTATTTTAGATGAATGCTTAAAACAAGATCCAAATGCAAAAGTAGCATGCGAAACTTTTGTTACAGAAAATTACTTATTAATTGGGGGAGAAATTACAACAAAAGCTAAAGTTGATTATGCATCAATTGCAAAATGAGTTTTAGAAAGAGTTGGATATAATAATTCTGAAACTGGAATCGATCCAAAAACTTGTGAGATTATAGTGAGAATAAATACTCAATCACCAGATATTGCAATGGGTGTAGAGCAAAAGGAAATGGGTGCAGGAGATCAAGGAATTATGTTTGGTTATGCCAATAGTGAAACACCAACTTATATGCCTTATTCAATTCAAGTTGCTCATGATTTAGTTCATATTGCTTCAAAATTGAGAAAAGCAAAGCAATTTAAATGAGCTCAACCTGATATGAAATCACAAGTTACAATGGACTATACAAATGAAAATAATCCTAGAATTGAAACGATTTTAATGTCAATTCAACATGATGAAGATTATAATAAAGAGGAATTTGAAAAATTTGTTAAAGTCAATATTATGGATGTAATAGCAAAAAGATATAATTTAAATACTGATTTTAATGTATTAATAAATCCAACAGGAAGATTTGTAATTGGGGGGCCAAAAGGAGATACTGGACTTACTGGAAGAAAAATAATAGTTGATACTTATGGAGGTTATTCACGTCATGGAGGTGGAGCTTTCTCAGGAAAAGATCCAAGTAAAGTAGATAGAAGTGCTGCTTACATGTGTCGTTATGCTGCAAAAAATATGGTAGCTGCTAAATTAGCAGATAAAGTAGAAATTCAAGTAAGTTATGCAATCGGTAAATCAGAACCTGTTTCAATATTTATTGAAACTTTTGGAACAAATAAAGTATCAATGGATATAATGTATAAAGCTTTAAAAGAAAATTTTGATTTTAAAGTTAGTTCAATTATTGATAAATTAGAATTAAAACTGCCAGTTTATTTTAGAACAAGCAAATATGGACATTTTGGTAAAAAAGAATTTAATTGAGAAAAATTAGATAAAATAAGAGAATTAGAGGCATATTTATAAAATGTTATTAGAAGTAATTGCAAAAGATTTAAATGATATAGAGCTTATAAATAACTCAAAAGCAAATAGAATTGAATTTTGTAGAGAGTTAAAAATTGGAGGATTAACACCATTTAGTGAAGATATAATAAGTGCTTGTAATAGATCTAAATTACCAGTTAATGTTATTGTAAGAAATACAGCAAGAGATTTTTTTTACACTGAAGATGAAAAAAATGAAATGTTAGAACAAGTTAAATTTATTTCAAAAACTAAAGCAAATGGAATAGTTATTGGAGCTTTGAATAAAGACTTAACAATTGATGTTGAATTCATTAAACAAGTTATTAAAATAAAAGGTAATTTGGATATAACTTTCCATAAAGCTTTTGATGAAGTAAAAGATTTTATAATATCTTATAAAACTTTAAATGAACTTAAAATAACAAATGTTTTAACAAGTGGTGGACATGATATTGAAAAAGGTAAGCAAATAATAGAAGAATTATGTTCTTTAAATTTATCAACAAAAATTTTAGTTGGTGGGGGAATAAATCAACAAAATTTTTTAAGCTTTAAAAAAATATCAAATAATATTCATGTTGGTTCATGTGTAAGAGATGATTTAAGTTGAGATAAATCAGTCAATTTAAATAAAATAAATGAATTGTTGGAGTTAGAATAGTGAAAGTTATAGTAGTTGGAGCTGGTTTAGCTGGATGTGAAGCTGCATGACAGTTAGCTGAAAAAGGAATTAAAGTTCATCTTTATGAAAAAAAGAAACTTCAAAAAAATGAAATTCAAAAGTTAGATACTTTTTCTGAATTAGTTTGTTCAAACACTTTTAGAAGTGTTTCAACTCAAAATGCAGTGGGAATACTTAAAAAAGAACTTGAACAGTTAGAATCATTTATATTGGACTGTGCTTATAAAACTCAAATACCCTCAGATGATGCTCTTGCTGTTGATAGAGAATCTTTTTCTAAACTTGTAGATGAAAGAATAAGAAAGCATAAAAATATAGAAGTTTTTGAAGAGGAATTCTTAGAAATAGATAAAGATAATCAAGACATTATTTTAATTGCAACAGGCCCTTTATCTTCTAATGCTTTTCAATTAAAAATAGAAAAAATGTTAGGAAAACAGAAGTTATTTTATTTAGATGCTTCATCACCAATTTTAGAGAAAGAGTCTATTGATTTTACAAAGGTTTATTATAAATCTAGACATAGTGATGATAATAGCTATATTTGTATTCCTTTAAATGAAGAAGAATTTAACATTTTTCATGAAAAATTAATAAATGCTCAACAAGTTAAATTAAAAGATTTTGAACAAGAAATATTTTTTAAAGGGTGTCAACCAATTGAACAATTAGCAAAAATTTCTAAAAAAGTATTGTTAAAATCTGCAATGTCTTCGAATAATCTTGAAAATAAAAATGGAATTAAACCATACTCTGTAGTTCAATTAAGAAAAGATGATGCTATTGATAGTCTATATAATATGGTAGGTTTTCAAACAAATTTGACTTGAAAGGCACAAAAGGAAGTATTTTCAACTCTTCCAGGACTTGAAAAAGCTGTTTTTAAAAGATTTGGTGTTATGCACAAAAATAACTTTATAAACTCACCTAAAATACTTAATAAGAGATTGCAAATGATGAGAAAGAAAAATGTTTTTTTTGCTGGACAAATAACAGGAGTTGAAGGATATATTGAGTCTTTTGCTACTGGATTAGTTGCAGCAAAAGGAATTATTAGTTTTATTAATAATAGAAAATTTGTACCTTTTCCTGAAGAAACGGTAATAGGAAGTTTAATAAACTATATTACCAATCCAAAACATAAAAAACTAAAACCTATGAAAGCAAATATGGGCTTAATAACAATTGATAAAAATCTAGAATTTAATTCTAAAGAAGAAAAAAATAAATTTGTTTATAAAAACTCTTTAACAATTCTAAAAAATTTTACCGAATTTGAACTATAAAATTAGTTTATAAGGAGGTATTTTTTTTGTATAAAAATAAAAAGCTTTGAGCTACAGTAGGATCACGCATAATATCAAATATGTCTTTTTATAAAGAATATATTTTTTCAGAAGAAGAATTATATGAATTGATAGCAAATGAGGAATATTTAATTGATGATTCACAAGAAATTTATGGAAAAAAACTAATTAATTTTCTTCAAATTTGAGAGCTTATTAGACAAAAAATAATAGAGTCTAAGGAAAATTATAGAAGAGATAATGTCCATAAATGGGCATTTAAAATAGAAGATTACATAAAAATTTATATGCTCCTTGATGAAGCAGGCGAATTTGAATATGTTTTTCAAAAGATAAAAGATGAAAAATCAAAAACTCTTAAGATGATAGAGTTTTTTGAAGAGAGTTTAATTGAAGAAGCAACTTTAGAATTATTTATAGAAGATATGTTGATAACTTTTATTTATTTTGCAATTGAAAGACCATTGGGTCAGTATACTCTTATTTTTATAAATTTAATCTCTAATGCAATGCTACTTTATAGAGGATTTGGACCAATATGACCTTCAGATAAAAATGAGATGATTGACTTTGCAAAGCAAGCTTCTCAATTAATTATTCAGTGTAAAGGTTTAAAAATAGAACATTATAATAGAACTCCTTTATTTAAGGGCTGCTATAAAAGGTTACTTGATATGTCAGAGAATAATAAGTTGATACTTGAGGCTCTATAAAAAAAATTAAATACATGCTTAAACTAGTGTAAAATAAGAAGGTATAGTGTTTAATCATAATTTAATTAAAAGGGGCTATTTATGGAGAAAATTAAGTTTAAAAATCCTAAGAAATATAAAGGTATTGTAGAGAGTGTTTTTGTAAAAGAAGGACAACCAGTTAAAAAAAATCAAGTTCTTGCTGTAATTTCAACTCAATTAGAAAAATTTGAGATATTATCTACAATTGATGGTGTTATTAGAAATATTTATGTAATAGAGTCTTTAATAGTTTCACATGGGGATACTGTTTTTGATATTTTTTCAGATAAAGAGATAAAAGTTCTTTTAAAAAAACCATCAAATATTAATGATACTTTAAGAGAGGGATTAAATGAATTTGGCTATTTA
This sequence comes from Spiroplasma floricola 23-6, assembly GCF_002813555.1. Lineage (NCBI taxonomy): Bacteria > Bacillati > Mycoplasmatota > Mollicutes > Entomoplasmatales > Spiroplasmataceae > Spiroplasma > Spiroplasma floricola. Next base: position 1,007,654 of record NZ_CP025057.1, on the reverse strand, counting down.
GAAAAATTAATAAATGGATCTGAAATTGATGAGGAAGAAATTGAAATGACTTTTGAAAACGATGATGACCTATCTAAATTGCAAAACTTTAGTCAGGATTTTGAACAAGAAACTAATTTAGGTGCACCAGAGAAATTAGAAAAAGATTATCAAATTGAATCTATTCAAGAAGAAAAAGAAGAAGCTCCTGGATTATTAACACAAGAAATGTCAAACTTATCTTACTCAATTATGGAAAAGTTAAATAAAGAAGAAAATGACAATAATAAAGAAATTATAGAATATAGTCAAGAAATCATTACTACTTCAAGTTCAAATGAAAATAGTGATCAAATTATTGCAGATACTCAAGAAATCTTAGTTAGTTCAAATTTAGCAGAAGAAATCAAACAAGATAATCAAGAATTGAAATCACCTGATTCAATTGAAGAAAATAATGAAATTATTGAAAATACTCAGGAAGTATTAGTTACCTCAAATATAATTGAAGAAGAATCTCAAAAAGATGAAAGAAACACTTTAATTCATGAAAGTGAAGCGGTTTCAAGCGAAAATCAAGAAACTGCAAAAGAAATTAAAAACTCTAATTATAAAAGTTCAATAAATGTAGACATTAATCAAATAGAAAAAATAATAAAAAATAATGAGCAGTTTGAAAATAAATTTAGTGTAATTGAAGAAAAAGAAAAAGAAGTTAAAGATAAAATTAAAGATATTGATATAAAAATTAATAATTTTAATTCAAAGTTATATCAAAAGATAAAAGATTCTAATAGAGAAATTGAAAATGATATAAATAAATTTAATAATAAATTTGAAGAAGTAAATACAAGAGTAAATAAATTTATATCTGAATCAAAAGAGAATAGTTCAAAAGCAATTTCCTCATTATTAACAAAAGTTAATCAAAAAATTAATAATTTAGATGAAAAAGTTAAAGAAATATCTTCACTATCATTGAAAAACTCTAGAAATAATGACCATGTTAATGAAAAAACAGTTCTTTTAACTAAAAAAGATATAGCAACATTTTCATTTAAATTAGATATTACAGCACTTGTTAATTTACAAGCACTTATGATTGAACCATTAAAAGAATCAGGAGTAGATTTAGAACTTAATGCATTTTATACAAAAGCTCTTAAAAAAACTTTAAATAAATACAATGAATTAGACTCAAAGGATTCATTTATAAGGCTAATTAAAGCTGATAATAATTCAATAAAAGATACTGTTGTTAAAATTGAAAGAGACTCAAATATTTTAGATATTTCTAAGCAAATAGCTCAAAATAATAAAATGAATAATCATAATATTAAAGTATCAATTTTTGATCTTTCAAATTTGGGAATTGATAATGCAAATTTTGGATTATCAAATAACTCAGTAATATCAATTTATATTTCATCTCTATCTAACTATTTTAAAGAAGATGGAAATTTATCAAGTTTTGTAAAAATTTCGTTTGCATTTAATCAAAATGTAATAGAGATAGAAGATGCAGTAATGTTTGGAAAAGAATTTGTAAGTATTTTAAGAAATCCAGGATTTTTAATATAATAAGAAACACTATTAATTTTTAATTAACAGTGTTTTTTTAATTTTAATCAAAATAGTAACTCTAAAAACATTTTATCTGTATATACAAGAAAATTGTAATTTTACAAAAACTAAAATGTTAAGTAATTAAAATTAAGTTGAATAGGAGTGAAAGAATGAGTTTATTAATAAAAAAGAGTGAATTTATCGCTAGAGAGAGACAAGTTGAAGAATCTGTTTTTTCTATATCAAATGGTTATTTAGGAATGAGAGCCTCGTTTGAAGAGGGTAGTATTTCTTCTATAAGTAGTATTGAAGGAACCTATATAAACGCATTTTATGATTTATTTGATATTCAATATGCTGCAAAATATACAGGCTATCCTGATGTATATCAAAGAATGGTGCCAATTGTTAATGCACAAAATATTGAGATTTTTGTAAATAATGAAAGGTATTTATTTGATGAGTCAAAAGTTCAAGATTATAAATTAGAATTTGACATGTCAACAGGAGAAATTAGAAGATGTTATAAAGTACTTATTAATAGTGAAAATTACTTGGAGTTATCATTTAAAAAATTATTATCTCAAAAAAACTTTGACTTATTTTTACAGAATATAAATATTAGAACAAATTTTAAAGTTCAGACTGAATTAAAATTAAAATTTCCCTTAATATTTAAGGAACAAGACACTGATAAGGGTATTCCAAATGATCCAAGATCGTTATTAAAAGGTCAAGAAAGTTTTACAACAATTGAAAAAAGTTTTAATAAAAATCATCAATCTATTATTTATCAAACTTTAAAATCAAAATTAAACTATATTTATTCAACAAAAATAAAAGGATTAGAAAATTTTGAGTTGAATCATGATGAAGAGGGTTTAATTTTTACTAAAAGTGTTTTACAAGAAGATGTAAACATTTATAAAATAAGTTCAATATATGAATCAAGATTGAAAGAAGTTAGTGTAAAAATTGCACAAGAATCAGTTGAGACATATAGCAAAAAAAATTATCTTGAACACTTACAAGAACATATTTTATTTTTTAAAAACTTTTGAAAAAAGGCATATGCTGATTTTGGAAATAATAATAAGCAAATTGAAACAGCAAATAATTATAATATGTTTCAATTATGAACTAATGTTGGTAAGTTAGCTTGAACTAATATTGCAGCTAAAGGTCTTTCAGGAGAAGGTTATGGAGGACATTATTTTTGAGATTCAGAAATTTATATAATAACTGCTTTAACTCTTTTTGATAGTAAATTAGCAAAGCTAATGTTAATGTTCAGATATAATACTTTAGATAAGGCAAGACAAAGAGCAAGAGTACTAAATCATCCTAAGGGAGCACTTTATCCTTGAAGAACAATAAATGGTGAAGAAACAAGTACATATTATCCAGCAGGAACAGCTCAATATCATATAAATGGAGATATAAGTTTTACAGTTATGAATTATTTTAATGCCACAAAAGATTATGAATTTATTTATAACTATGGTTTAGACATTCTTGTAGAGACCTCAAGACTGTGAGAAGACAAAATAGTAGTAACTAATGAAAAAGGTCACATTAATACAATTACAGGTCCTGATGAATATCAAATACTTGTAAATGATGATTATTGAACAAATTGTGTTGCCAAATATAATTTGCAAAGTGCAGTAGAGATATTGAATTTATTAGAAAAAACTAATAAAAATTTATATGATAAAAAAGTCGAACAATTAAAAATTGATAAACAAGAAATAAAAGATTGAGATTATTTAAGCAAAATCTTAGTAATTCCTTACAATAATAAGTTGGATTTAAATCCTCAACACGATAATTTTTTAAAACGAAAACCAATATCAAAAGAAGAAATTGAGAAGTATAAACCTCTTCTTAGAACTTTACATCCTTTATCAATAAATACTTTAAGAGTAACAAAACAAGCCGATGTTGTTTTAGCTAATTTATTCTTTTTTGATAAAGAAAAAAAATCTACAATGATCAATAATTGAAAATTCTATGATGAAACAGATACAGCTGATTCTTCATTATCAAAATGTATTTATGCAATTATGGCAGCTAGATTAGAAATAGGAGACTTTGGTTTTGACTATTTCAAAGAAAGTATTAACTTAGATATTTTAGACATTCATAAAAATACAAGCAGAGGACTTCATATGGCCAATATGGGTGGAGCAAGAATGTTTATAATATATGGGCTATTAGGCTTAAACATACATAAAAATAATATAGCAATAAATCCAAGATATAATGAAATAATATCAGAATTTAAAATAAATATAGAGTATTTACAAGAAGATATATCATTTTGTTTAAAAAACAAAAAGTTAGTTATAGAAAAATCAAAATCAGATCAAGCAATCGAAATAATTTGCTATGATAAAAAATATAGTTTGACAGAAAAATTGGAAATAGAACTTTAAAATATGAAATTACCAAAGCTAGTCATTTTTGATTTTGATGGAGTAATTGCAGACACAGCACCAATTCATTTTAAAGCATGATATAAAGTATTTTTTGATTATTTTGGTATTGAAATTGATGAAATTTATCTTGATAAATTTAGAGGAATTAAGAGAGAAAAATGTCTTGAGATTTTATTAAAAGATTATAAAATTGATATAGATAAAATTAAATTTTCATTTAATGAAATAGTTAATAAAAAAAATTATATATATTTAGAAACACTTTCAGATAAAAATGCTTTAAGAGTCTTTCAAGGAACTATAAATTTGATAAAAAAACTTTATAATAAGAACATAAAGTTGGCTCTAGCTTCAGCTTCTAAAAACTCTGAAAGAATGTTAGATACTTTAAAATTAACTAAGTATTTTTCATATATAACTAATCCTGATGAAGTAGCACCAAAACCTGACCCAGAAATATTTATTAAACCTTATGAAGTTCTAAAAATAGATCCAAAAGATTGTTGAGGAGTAGAAGATTCTCAAGCAGGAATAACTTCAATTAATAAGGCAAATATTTTCTCTATAGGAATTGGAGATAGACAATTATTGGCAAAAGCCAATATTATCTTTAATAATTTAGATGAAATAGACATTAATAAAATAATACAAGCTTATAATTTAAAATAAAAAAATCTTGAAGTAAATCCAAGATTTTTTTATTAAAGCGTATAGAATGCTTTTTTAAAATGTAATGTGCCAATTAACTCATAAGCAAATAGAGGTATGTTTAAAGTAATTAATTGAATTATGCATAGCCAATATAATTTGCTAATATTTTTTTCAGTATTTTTATTTATTGCTATATTTATAAAAATAATAATATGAATTATAAATAGAGTAATGCTAACTATAGATAAAAGTATCAGAATTCATCAAAAAGGGAATCTTGAACTAATAGCTATATAAATTGTTGCTATAAGTAAAGTAGCAGATCAAACACCACCTAACATAAAACTTCCTTTTTTTATACTTTCTGAATTATCAACTGCTCTTGCCATATTTATCTCCTAAGAAGTAACTGCTTCTTTTATTTTTTTATTTGCTTTTTTATTTTCTAGATTTGTATTTTTTGTATTTTCTAATTCAATATAATTTGGATCAAATTTTTTGAATCATGAGATTTTTCCAAGTACCATAGTCAATACAATTGAAACTCCCATATTTATTATGTTAGCTATCATAAATCATAGGTAAGCAGTACCAGGGAAAGTTTTAACTCCTTCAACTTTAGAGTTAATTTGTACACTAAGTACTCCTAATCAACTACCATTACCAATGGCTTGAGCAGTAACACCACTAATTACTAAGATTTCTAATCCAATAGCAGCTGATATACAACCTGCAATGAATGGGAATAAGTATTTTAAGTTAACCCCATAAAGTGCTGGTTCAGTTACTCCTAGATAAGCTGCTGTTACTGAAGCTGCTCCAACTTCACGAGCTTTTGGGTCTTTTTTGTTTAATATCATTCATCCAATTACTGCACTACCTTGACCAATAGCTTGGGCACAGACACTCATAAATATAAAGTCTCCTCCATATTGAGCTACATTTTGTATCATAACTGCATTTAATAAATGATGCATTCCTGTAATGACCAGTCCTGCATGTAGAGCACCAATAATTAATGCAAAGAAGTATTTTGCAACTGAGTTTGTTAATGCTCATTGAAATCCAATTCCAATAGCACTACCAAGTATATATCCAAGTGGACCAATTATAAATAATGCTAATGTATATGAACCTAATAGTGTAACTGTTGGTACAGAGATTTGATTTATTACATTTGGACTTACTCTTTTAATTCATAAGTTTAAGTAAGCTCCAACAACTCCAACTCCCATTGCTGGGATAACTTGTGATGTATATGCAATTTTTCATGGGTATTGCATAAATCCTCAATCAAATGCTACATCTTTTCCCGCTTTTTCTAATTCTTTGACTATATCTCAGATTCAAAGACTTTGCATTTCTCCTGATGAGAAAACATCATAAACGTTAAGTAGAGGACCAACTAGTAAAGTAAGTCCTACAAGAACTCCTAATATTTCATCAGCTCCCATTTTTTTAAAGATACTTCAACAAATACTTACAGGTAGCCACCAGAAACAGACTTGAGCTGGTATTCATAGAAAAGCATTTAATCCATTAATGAATTGACTTACATTTACCATACTTCATCCAAGTATAGGTGTTCCATCAGCATTAAAACGGCCTGTAAAGAATGTTTCATTAAAGTTAGCTTCAAATATATTTCTTATTCCCAATATTATTCCCCCAGAAACTAAAACTGGAACAATAGGTATAAAGATATCTGACATATAGTTTAGAAATCTTTTAAATAAATTACCTTTCTTATTAACTATTTGTTTTACATCTTGTTTTGTTGATTTTTCTAAATTAAATTTATTTGTAAAAGTATTATATACATCTCCAACATCAGTTCCATAAACTATTTGGAATTGCCCTGAAGCTGTAAAGGTTCCTTTAACACCATCCATAGATCTAATTTTATTTTCATTTATTAAACTACTATCTTTAGCTACTATTCTAAAACGTGTAATACAATGAGTAGAATAAGCAATATTTTCTTTACCACCCAAAGCACTAAGAAGAGTATCTAAATATTCATCAGTTAAAAATTCTAATTTCCTTTTTTTAGACATAATTATTTATTTAACAAAGCAAAAGAAGCATTTTCTGCTAAAGAACTCACTTCTTCTCATTGTTTTTCATCCTCTGTTTCTAGAAATGCTTTTAGATAAACTATAACAAATCTCATTTCCTTAGATTTATCATAATCTTCTTCTTTAACTTCATTTTTTGATGAATTTTTTACATTTATTGTAACTTGATATGGTTTTTTATTTAAATCCTTTGTTTGCTTTTGAATATAATTTACAAGAGTAGTAGTATTATCAAATTCTTTTAGCTTTTCATTATCAATTTTTATAGTTTGTTGCAATTTGCCTGAATCTTTTGAATAATTTAGACTGTAATGTGGACCAGTGCATGCAACAACTGTACTTGATGTTAATGTAATAACTTGTAAACTAGCTAAAACACTTAATAACTTTTTAATTGTAATCATTCCTTTCTTTGGTTGTATCCAATTTAATTAAAAAGCTTTTATTGCAAAAAATCAATCTCCAAAAAACATAGATTATAAGGAATTTTTTCTAAAATATTAAAAAAACCCTTTAAAATAGGGGTTTTTTAATTTTTTTCCTTAGAATATGAAAATAAATATGTTGTATATACATATTAGTAGAACTTTGAAAATCTTACATCAAAAGTGTTATTTTTATATCTTCGTTCAAAGATTTCTATTATTTTGTTCTCTTTTGAAAACAAAATACCATAAACAACAGGGGTAAAATTAGAGACATTGTCTTTCAATATTTCTATATCATCTTTATTTTTAGGTTCCATTTTTAGATAATTTATTTGATTATCAAGTTCTATCTCATTTTCATTAATGAAATCAATTAATGAGTTTTTTATTTTAAACAAATCTAAACTACTAATAACTTCTTTATTAATGAAAGAATCAATGTAGAAACTTTCTTCTTTATCTCTATAATATATTTTTCTATAAGAATGAAAATTACTCTCATTTGCATTTTTAATATTTAAATTTTCAAGAATCAAGGGTAATCTTCCAGAATTATGTTCGAATACCTCTTTTTTCTCTTCTTTAAGTTTCTCACCCATGCTTGTTAACTTTATAGTAGAAATATGGGGGTTTATATAATAGCCACTTCCTTTTTTAACTTTTAAAAATCCTTTATTCAATAGTTTTAACAATTCATTTCTTGCTGTTTGTCTTGTAGTTTTGAATTTTGTTGCTAAAAAATTTTCACTTGGAAAAGTCTTTACTTTGTTATTTTCCTTTATTAATTTTAAAAGATATTCTTCTATCATTTTACTTTTATTCATTTTTTCACCCAAAGTAATTATATAAAATACAAGGCAAGTTTTATAAATATTTAATAGGATTATAAAAGGCATATTTCTTTATGACTATATCTAATTTTTATATAATCATTTTTTTTATTGTCATTTGAATTACCTTTTGAAGAATATCTGCTTTAGAAAAATAGAATGTATTTTAATTAGATCAATAATACAAATATTAGTTAACTTTTTGCATATCTAATTTATAACTCTCAATATAAGCTATATTTTAAAAAAAAACTAAATAAAAACTATTTTATTACTATTATTTGTAATTTTTATATCATTTATATTATTAAAAGACCTTATAAATTGTTAATTTTTTCTAATTGATATATTTAGTTATTTTTTGTTAAAATTAATTTATCTTTGGGGAGAATAAATATGATTAATCAAATAAATTCAGATAGTAAATTAATAACTTTGATAGCTAGAATTGAAAAAACAATCTTGTCGACAGGAAATAATGGTTCTAATTACTTAATTTTAAACTTAATAGATATGTCAGGAAGAATTGAAGCAAGACTTTGAAATTCAACAGATGTTGATGTAGAAGAGTTAAAAACAGGAGAAATTGTTAAAATTGAAGCAGCAACAAATGTTTATAGACAACAACTGCAACTAAAAATAAATTCTTATGAAATCATAAAAGAAGAAGATTTCGAAAAACATAGTATTAGTGCAGAAATGTTTAGTATAAGTGCTCCTATAAATGTTGAAACAAATTATGATAAACTAATCGATTTTTTAGAAACAATTGAAAATGAACATTATAAAAAAATTACATTATCTATATTGAAAGAATATGAAGTAGAATTTAAATCCTATCCAGCTGCAGTAAGCATTCACCACAATGTTATTGGGGGTTTATTTTGACACAGTTATTCCTTATTAATGGGAGCAAAAGCAATTAAAGAAGTATATAAATATGCAGAAATTGATTGAGAATTAGTTTATTGTGGAGCAATACTTCACGATATTGGAAAAGTGATTGAAATGGATGGAAAAAATGCATCAGAATATACAGATGAAGGAAAATTATTAGGTCATATTTCAATTGGAAATACTTTTGTTTCTAATAAAGCTATTGAATTAGGTTTAAAAGACAATAAAGATGTTTTAAAACTGCAACATGTTATTTTAGCAAGTCATGGTAAAAATGAATATGGTTCACCAGTTGAACCAAATTTAATTGAAGCAGTTTTAATTTCATCATTAGATGCTTTAGATGCAAGAATTTATAAAATTAATGATGAATTGTCAAAAGTAGAAAAGGGTAGTTGAACTGCAAGAATTCTTTCAGAAGAAGGTAGAAGTTATTTAAATCATTATCAAAAAAAGAAAACTAAATAGTTTTCTTTTTTTATTTTAATTTTTTATAAATAATATCTAAATCTAATAAATCTCCAGGTTCAGTATTAATTTTAAAAGTATATCCTTTTTCTTTTATATATTTTGGAACAATATGCTCGTGATAATGAAATACTACTTGAAAGGCCTCAGAACCTTGATTTGAGACATAATTAATCCCTTTAGCATTTAGTTTTTCTTTTAATATTTTTGCCACTATTTTTTTAGTTTTTGCAACTTCTTGTAAGTAAAAATCATCAGTTTGCTCATAATCTTCAAAATGTTTTTTTGGAATAACAAGTGAGTGACCATTACTATTTGGAAATATATCTAAAAAAGCCAATGTATAGTCATTTTCATAAATAATTTTTGCATTCATCTCTTTATCAATAATTTTACAAAATATGCAATCCATTTTTAAACCTCATTTCATTAATATTTTACAAAAAAATAAACCTTAAATTAGGTTTATTTCATTTTTATTCGTCTTTATCATTTTCATTTTTAATGTATGAACCAATTTTATTTCATAATCCTGCATAATATACTTCGTCTTTGTCTAAATATTTTGAATATATTATTGTTTTTGCCAAATCACTTGAAGAGCTATCTTTTGAAATTCCATACATAATTTGATTTAGTAAAGCAGCTTGAGCTTGTTTTCCTGTATTTTGATTATTTACTAAATCTTGAATATCTTTAGAATGAAGATCTTTATTGTTGTTATTGTTTCATCTATCTGTATATACATTGTCATTACCAATTGTATTACTGAAAATCATTGCTTTTTTGTCATCTTTACCTTTACCAGTTATTTCATATGTACTTTCAGTTGGATTTGATCCACCTAATAATTCGATCATATAAACTGGTAAAACTAGAACTAAATCTGCATAATTTGAATTTGATGAATCAACTGTTAAGAAGTTAGAACCATTTTTAACAATTCCTGCTCCTTTAGTTCATGATTTAACATTTGCTTCATAAGCTTTTCCTGAAATAGGACTATCACCTAGTGAACTATCTCCGTTATAAATTGTTAATCCTTGATATCCACTTCAACCAAAGTATGAATCATATCCTGATTTATTATCAATTACTGGTTTTGGAACTCCATCTTTAGAAGATGTAGTAGGAAATAAATTATATATTTCACTTATAGATTTTCCTGTTTTTAAAGCTCCATTACTTGGGTCAATGATACTTTGTTTTCTTAATTCTTGATTTATTATATCAATTGTACTTGGTTCTGTAATATCAAATCTAATAGTTCAAACCATTTTAACATTAGTTTTTCATGATTCACTTGAACTATCACTTAAAGTTTGTGTTTTAGAAAAAACAGAAGAAGAAGAGTTTATATATGGACTTTTTCCTTTGTCTTTGCTATCTTTAATATCAAACATTGTTGATTTTAAATACGCTGTTGTTAATAAGTTTTCATTTAATTCTTCTAAGATTTTTGATTCAAAATAATCTTGGAATCTTAGATATAAAGCTGTTTTTGAACTTATCTTATGATATTTTCCACTGTCATCTACTACTCCAAAGACTGCTTTTTTTTCTCCACTATATTCACTTGTTAAATCTTTTATTTCTGGAAGATGTGCTGATTTATTTTTTGAATCTTCATATGTAAATCTTCAAATTTTATCTTCACTAGCAGTATCTCCACTATTAAAATAAATATATTTATTTTTCTTTGAAACACTAATATCTTCTGTTCCATCAAATGATTTTACTTTTGTAGCCTTTTGAATATTTAAACTGTAACTGTTTTGAACACTTCAATAGTCAAGTCTGTCACCTTTTATTGATTTAGTATATTCTTCAAAAAGTTTATTTTCTGCAATTGTTCTTGTCTCTAATTTATATTTATCTTTAAATAAATTTTCAATACCTTCACTAGTAGAAGTATATTTTTCTTTGAAACCTAATCTATCATAGATACTATTTGTAGAGTCAAATGAATATTGTAATGAAAGTAATTCATTTACCATATTGACTACTACTGATTCAATTTCTGAATCAGTAAACATTGAACCAAAATCAATATTTGCTAAATCTTTATTTCCTGAAATAGAGACTAGCAATTGTTTTGCCAAATCTCTGTTTAATTTTGGACTTGTTATTCTTTCTTTTGTTGCACAAGCAACAACTAAAGAAGGGGAAGAGACAGTTAATGAAACTGCACTAAGTATTCCTAGTAATTTTTTCATTATTTAGCACCTCCATTTTTATAAAAAGCATATGAGTTTTCAATATTTGTATAAACTAAATTATAGTTTCTTGAAATTTGTTGATTTGTTTCTGATGTCTTTTTATTACTTTTTGCTTTTGAAACTGTAACATCATTTGTAGGTTTTCAAAATTTCTCATCTACTTTTGTTACAATTTCTCCATCATATCAAGTATTTTTTATAGTTTTTTTTGGATAATTACTTGCATCTGTTTTAGCTTCTATTTCATCAGCTCATTTGTTATTTGCACTATAAAATGCTCTTGAAGAGCTTTGCCCAATTCAACTTTGCTTTGTTCTAACTTGACTGTCAAATCAGTCTTTTGTTTTGTCTATTGTTTCTTGCGTTGTTGAATTATCACTTTTACCAAATTCTACATAGTTTTGTATAAATTGTTCTTGAGATAGATTTTTTTCAGTTCCTATAGAAATTTCAAAGAAATAATCTAATACACAAGTCATTCAATAAGTACTTGAAGAGTCACTTGCAGTTGAACTTACTTGAGCTCATTTCTTAACTTCTGTCATAATATCAAAACTAGAAGCTGATCCAGAAAGACCTTTTAACATTGAAGTATTAACTAAATAGTGAAGATAATCATTTTTAACTGTTGAGTTTAAACTTCTATAATAACTTCCTTCTTTTTCTTTTTCTGCATTGCTAATATTTTGAAGTTCTTCAACTTTTTGTTCTGGTTTTAGTTTATTAAAGTTTTTAAATGTATTTAATTCATTTGTTGTATTAGAATTTATTTTTGTTCCATCTAATCCTTCTTGTTTTATACCTTTTTTATCAGTTGCAGTTTTATTTAAAAGATCATATCTATCAATTTTAACAATATGAAGTCCTGAAGCATCTACATAGAATACTTGTCCTTTATCATTGTAAGCATAGAAATTTTTTTCAGTTCCTTTTTTTCTTGAGATTTTATCAATTAAACTTTCAACTGTAGGTGCTTTTGTTGTTTCATCTAGTGGTAATGCTATACCATTTTTTTCATTACCACCCAAAACATAATCATAAACAACAGTTCTCATATCTTGAGTAAAGTCTGTTGAGTTACTTAAAGTCATTAATTTATCATAATGTTTAACAGTAGCATCTTCTCTATAGTCTGCTTTTCCTGCTATCATTCAACGATTTCAACTAGCATCTCCATAAGTAGTATCAACTGCTGCTTTTAAAAGATTATTAGTTTTAGATTCATCTTGTTTATCTTTTGACATAAAACTATTTTTAGTAAATCCTTTATCAAATGTTCCACCTTCAGAAAAAGGTATTACAACTTCACTTATTGCAAGTGGAGCTTGTGTATTGTATCATTTGTCCAAAAAGAATCTTTGAGAATTACTTAAGAATCCAGCTCTTGAACTATTTGTATCACTAACTGTGAAGTTATTTAAATTAACTGGTGCATCATATTGAATTTTTTCTCTTGTAATATTTGTATCATTAATAACTTCTCTAGCTTTGTCAGCTAATTCTTTATCTGACATTGATGAATTTATTTTTGTTTGTTCTCAGTTATTTGTGTCTTTTTCTACTGAGTTTTTAATTTGAGATAATTGATCTAAATCTGTTCTCAAATAATTTGCAATACTTGAATCATTTGCATCTGTTGCCTTAACAATTCTTTCTAAAGAACTATATTTTTTAACAATATCGTTTGAGCTTATTCAAGTAACACCCATTTGATCTGTGTTAATTAAAATATCTAATAATGTTTTTGAAGCATTATTATTTGCATCTGACAATAAAATATCTGATTTATATTTGTTTTCTAGGAAGTCTTTGTCCATTGACTTTACATCATCTTGATAAACACTATACTTGTTAACAAGCATTTTATTTCATTCTTTTTCTCATTTTTTACCTTTGTCTTTTTTATATTTATCTTTTTCAGAAGATATTTGTCTATCTACTGCGTCATTTAAAGCACTTCATCTATCTTTCAAGATTGTTGATAAATCATAATTTGTATAAATGTTTTTATCATTTATAAGATCTGTATTTTTATCTGAATTTGCTAAAATAGATAAATTTATCATTTTTAAAAGATCCAAAGTAAGTTTTTCTTTATTTTTTGGACCATTTTCAGCATTAATTAGTTTAACAAGTATATCATTTGTACTAATTTGTGCTTTTCCATTTATTGATTGTAAAAATTGAATAAGAATTGAGTTTCCGTCTTTATCTTTTTTGTCATAGTTTGTACTACAAGCAACAGCCATTTGTGCTGTTGTTGCAACTAAACTAACACTTCCTAACAGTGTTAATAATTTTTTCACACCATTCACTCCTTGGTTTTTGTATCAAAATAATTATAAAGAAAAAATAAATAAAAAGACATTAAATTAACAATTAATTATTAAATAAAATATTACTTAGTTATTAAGAAACCATTTAAAAATGAATAATTTTTTCATTGATAAGTATTTATAATAATAAAGCAAGGAGTTTTTGAAATGCATAAATTAGAAATAAAAAATCTATATGTAAGTATAGAAGAAAAAGAAATTTTAAAAGGAGTTAATTTAACTGTTAATTCAGGAGAAATTCACGCTCTTATGGGTCCTAATGGTAATGGAAAATCAACATTACTTATGGCTATTATGGGACATCCGAAGTATGAAATTATATCAGGAGATGTTTTGATTGATGGGGAATCAATTTTAGAAATGAGCGTTGATGAAAGGAGTAAAGCTGGATTATTTTTAGCAATGCAAAATCCACAAACTATTCCTGGAGTATCAAATTTGGAGTTCTTAAAATATATTGTCAATGCTCACAGTGATGAAAAGAAAAAACTGCAAGAGATTTTTAAAGATATTAAATCTGGAGCAAAGGATTTAGATTTTGATTTAAATATGCTTAAAAGATTTGTAAATGATGGATTTAGTGGGGGGGAAAAGAAAAAAAATGAGATTTTACAGTTAAAAATGTTAAACCCCATATTTAGTTTAATTGATGAAATTGACTCAGGACTAGATGTTGATGCATTGAAAGTGGTTTCAAAAAACCTAAACCAAGTTGATTTAGCAAGAAATGCTATGATTATTGTTTCTCATTATGATAGATTTTTCAAAAAAGTAAAACCTACACATGCACACGTTATTATTGAGGGAAAAATAGTAACAAGTGGAGGAAATGAAATTGTTGATAGAATTAATAAAGAAGGTTATTCATGAGTAAAGGAATTAGCTAAATAATGACTAATTTTGAACTAAATAAATCATATATAGATTTTAGAGATAACTTACCTTCAAGTTTTACTTTTGATAGCAATGAAAATAAAATAATATTGTTGGAAAATAAATTTGGAACAGTTGATTTAAATTTACAAGAAGATGTTGAAATAACTATTATTATTTTATTTCTTCCATCAAAGAACAATTCAAAAAAAGACTTTAATATTAATTTTAACTTAAGTAAAAATTCAAAATTAAATTTAAAAATATCAAATATAGCAAATTATAATTGTGATGATAATTTTTCAATTAATTTGAATGAAGAAAATACAGCAGTGGAATTTTACAATGCAACCATCATTAATAAGAATTTTAATAAAAACTCAATTATTAAATCAATTCATAATGCTCGAAACTCTTATTCAAATATTAAAACTTATGAAGTTTTAAAAGATACTTCAAAAGGTTTTATAAGATGTATTAGTGATATTAAAAAAGGTTCTAATCAAGCTGAAGCTCATCAAGAATTAAGATTATTAGTTCTAGATAAAGAGGCAAAAGCAGATTCTGATCCAGTTTTATTAATTGATGAAAATGATATTGTAGCAAGTCATGCCAATGCTATTGGCATGCTTGACCCAGATCAAGTATTTTATTTGTTATCAAGAGGTTTAAATAAAGTACAAGCTCAGGAGTTAATTATTAATGGTTATTTTGAACCAATATTTCAAGAAATTAAAGATGAAAAATTACTTGACTACTTAAAAGAAAAATTAAAGGAAATGATTTAATGAATTTTAAAGATAACTTCTCATATTTTAAAAATAATTCTAATGAAATTTATTTTGATTCAGCAGCAACTTCTATTAAATTTGATGAAGTTATTAAAGCACAAAGTGAGTATGACTTAAAAATAGGTGCAAATGCTCATAATAATTTATTTAATAATGCTTATAAAGCTAATCAAATATTGAGTGAAACAAGAGAAAAAATAGCTAATTTTATTGGTGTAGAAGATAAAAATGAGATTATTTTTACAAGTGGAACAACTCATTCACTAAATCAATTAGCATTTGGAATGAGAAATTACTTAAAAGTAAATGATGAAATTTTATTGACAAAAATTGAACATTCTTCAAATTTATTGCCTTGAAGAGTTTTAAGCGATGAGTGTCAATTAAAAATAGATTATTTAGAATTAGATGAGAATTTTTTAATAGATATTTCAAAAATTAAAGACAAATTAACAAAAAATACAAAAGTTATTTCATTTGCAATGAATTCAAACACTACTGCAGGTTTAAATAACGTTAAAGAAATTGTAAAGAAAATAAAAAGTTTTAATAAAGAAATAATCGTAATATTAGATCTAGCTCAATCAATTGCTCACAATATAATAAACGTAAAAGATTTGAATGTTGATTGTATAGCATTTTCAACACACAAAGTTTATGGACCTTTTGGTTTAGGAATATTGTGAGCCAAAAAAGAAATTTTACAGTGGTTAAAACCAATATTTTATGGTGGGGGAAATAATGCGAGTATTGATATTAGCAATTATAAACTTGCTCCTATTCCAGATAAATTTGAAGCAGGAACTTTAAATTTATCTGCCATATATGCTTTTAATAAGTGTTTAGATATTATCAATACAATAAAAATGCAAAATTTAATCGCTTATGAAAAAGAATTAAAAATATATTTTAGAAGTAAATTAAAACAAATAGATAAAACAAAATTTGAATTCTATAATATAGAAAATGACCAACCAATTGTTTTATTTAACTTAAAAAATGTAAATTCACAAGATTTTGGAGCTTTTTTAAATAAAAAATATAATATATCAGTTAGAGTTGGTAAACATTGTGCTAGATTAGCAACTGATTTGCTTAAAGTTAATTCAACAATAAGAGCAAGTTTTTCAATATATAACACAAAAGAAGATATTGATAAGTTTATAGAAGCATTAAAAGATTGTGATAGTTGAATCAACGAATTAATATAAGGAGGTTTAATATAATGTTTGATAAAAATGATAAAATACAGTTAAGACAAATAATAATGGAACATTATACTGAACCAGACTTTAAAGGTTTAATTGAAAATGATAAAGCACTTATAAAGTTTCAAGATTCACCTACATGCAGTGATGAAATAAATGTTCAACTATTAATAGAAAATGACAATATTGTTGATGCTAGATTTGATGGAAATGCATGTGCTATTTCAACAGCTTCAACAGATATACTTTGTTCTAAAATAAAGGGTTTAAAGATAAAAGAAGCTCAAGAACAACTTGTAAATTACTACAATATGATTTCAGGAAATGAATATAATGAGCTAATTTTAGATGAATTAATAGCATTTTGAGAAATAAACAAACAAGGAAATAGAATAAATTGTGCTCTATTAGGAGCAGATGGATTTAAATCTATTTTAAATAAGGAGGTGTAGAAAATGAAAAAATTAAAACAAGAAGAAGAAATAAAACAAATATCTGACTATAAATATGGTTTTAATGAAGGTGAAGTTTCTACATATAAAGTACAAAAGGGATTAAATGTAGATGTTGTAAAAGAGATCTCTAAACATAAAAATGAACCAAAATGAATGTTAGATTATAGATTAGAAAGTTTGAATATATTTGAACAAAAACCACAACCAAACTTTGGACCTGACTTAAATTGAATTAATTTTAATGATTATTATTACTATACAGAAGGTGCTGGCAAAACTGTAAAAACTTGAGATGAAATACCAGATAATATTAAAAGAACTTTTGATCGTTTAGGAATTCCAGAGGCTGAAAAGAACTTTTTAGCAGGTATTAATGCACAATGAGATGCTCGCCCAGTTTATGAAAGAATGAACGAAGAGTTAGAAAAACAAGGAGTTATTTTTACAGACTGTGATAGTGCTTTAAGCAAATATCCAGAATTATTTAAAAAATATTTTGGGCAATTAGTTAAAAATGATGATAACAAATATGCTTCGTTAAATGGAGCTGTTTGATCAGGGGGAACTTTTATTTATGTACCAAAAGGTGTTAAATTAGAAAAACCCTTACAAGCTTATTTTAGAATTAATTATCAAGCATCAGGTCAATTCGAAAGAACTTTAATAGTTGTTGAAGATGATGCAGAATTACACTATATTGAAGGATGTACTGCTCCAATTTATTCAGAAAATAATTTACATGCAGCTATAGTTGAAATATTTGTTGGTAAAAGATCAAGTGTTAGATATACAACAGTGCAAAACTGAAGTGATAATGTTTTAAATTTAGTTACAAAGAGAAGTCTTGTTGAAGAAGATGGAAGAATGGAATGAATTGATGGAAATATTGGTTCAAAAGTAAACATGAAATATCCATCATGTATTTTAAAAGGAGATAGAGCACAAGGAGACACAATCTCTATTGCTGTTGCTAAAAAAGGTGTTTATCAAGATGCTGGAAGTAAAATGATTCATTTAGGAAAAGAGACAAAATCCAAAATTGTTTCAAAATCAATTACATTTCAAGGTGGAACTGCAAATTATAGAGGTTTAGCTTATATTGGACCTAATGCCATAAATTCTAAAGCAAGAGTTGAATGTGATACGTTAATTTTAGATAATCAATCACATTCAGATACTATTCCTCAAAATAAAGTACACAATAATCAATCACAAATTGAACATGAAGCTACAGTTTCAAAAGTAAGTGAAGAACAATTATTTTATTTAATGAGTAGAGGATTAGATGAACAACAAGCCTTAGAAATCATTGTTATGGGCTTTTTAGAGCCCTTTACAAAGGAATTACCATTAGAATATGCAGTTGAGTTAAATCAATTGATAAAAATGGATATGGAAGGTTCTGTAGGATAATAAAAAAAAGCAATTAACTAATTGCTTTTTTTGTTACTTTTTTTGTTATGCATTTATAGCAGAATAAAACAGAAAGTTCAATTTTAAATCCGATTTTTCCTACTTTAAATGAGAAGTTATTTACTTCAGGTATCGTTTTGTCAACAGTTTCAAATCACTCCATATATTTACTACTTGTACATTTTTTCTTACAATTTGTACAATTTATTGTTTTAATTTCATTTCTTTTAATAATAGCTTTAATTTCTGCTACATATCATTCAAAATCATTTTTAGGATATTGATCTGAAAAATATTTATCAAAAGCATCTGCAAGTGAACGTTCTCCTGAATCAATTTTTTGTTTTTTGTCATTATACTTTTTAATTAAAAATGGAAGTATAAAAGATACTGTAACTAAAGTTGTTGCTGAAATTCCATTGCATATTGCAATTATAATATCTGTTTCTGGAGTCAAAAAAATCATATAATAAGTCCTCTTTTCTACATCACAAGTTCTACGCCATCAATGTCATAAGGAAATTCTTCAATAAGAACTCCTTCAACACCTTCTTTAAAAGTAAGTTCTGTTAAACCACAACCAACACAATTACCCTTAAGCCTTATATAAACTAATCTATTTTTTATAGCAACAAATTCCATATCTCCACCATCTTGTGTTATATACATTCTTAATTGCTCAAGAGTTGCTTTTACTTTTTCTTCTAAATTGCTAATTTTTTCCAAAATTTCACCTCTCTTTTAAAAATTTTTTTTAAAATTCTTATTGATATTACAAATTAAGTTTATAATTAATT
The DNA here is from genome assembly GCF_002813555.1 of Spiroplasma floricola 23-6. Taxonomy (NCBI): domain Bacteria; kingdom Bacillati; phylum Mycoplasmatota; class Mollicutes; order Entomoplasmatales; family Spiroplasmataceae; genus Spiroplasma; species Spiroplasma floricola. The sequence goes on along the minus strand of NZ_CP025057.1, from coordinate 988,224 downwards.
TGTAAGGAGAGCAATAGGATGTTAAATAAAGGACAAAAAGTAAATGCTAAAATTACTGCTATAGTGAACTATGGAGCTTTTTGTGAAGTAATAGATGAAGATCAAGTAATAAAAGGTTTAATTCATATTTCAGAAATATCAGATTTTTTCGTTAAAAGTGTAGATGAATTTTTAGCTTTAAATGAAGAATATGAAGTTGAAGTTATAGAAACTTTAACTGATAAAAATCAAGTTAAATTAAGCTATAAATCAATTAGACCAGAGTTATTAAAAACACCAGAAACTAAAATTAAAGAAACAAAAAGTGGATTTGATAACCTAAAAAATAGCGTAGAATCATAGTAACAAGGAGTAATATTAAAATGATAAAAATAAATTTGGAGTATTCAAAAATTGAAAAGGAAGTTAAATCATTTGATGAATCTAAATTAAAAAAAGTACATGAAATGATTGAAAATAAAACAGGAGTTGGAAGTGATTTTCTAGGATGAGTTAACTGACCAATAACCTTTGATAAAGATGAATTAAGTAAAATGAAAAAAGTGGCTAATAACTTAAGAACAAAAATAAATGTTTTATTAGTAGTTGGTATTGGGGGAAGTTATTTAGGTGCTCGTGCAGCAGAAGAGATGATTAGAGGATTATACTCAAATGATAGAGTTGAACTAATTTATATTGGAAATACAATATCTTCTACATACACTGAGCAAATAGTTAATTATATTAAAAATAAAGAATTTGGAATAGTAAATATATCAAAATCAGGAACTACAACAGAACCTGGTATTGCATTTAGAGTTTTTAAAAAACTTTTAGTTGATTTAAAAGGAAAGGAAGTAGCAAAAGAAAGAATTGTTGCAGTAACAGATAAAACAAAAGGTGCTTTAAAACAGTTAGCAACAGCTGAAGGTTATGAAACTTTTACAATACCAGATGATATTGGAGGTAGATTTTCAGTGTTTACTCCAGTTGGGATTTTTCCTCTACTAGTATCGGGAATTAATGTTGATGATATCTTTAAAGGAGCTAAAAAAGCTATGGAGGATACAAAAAATATTGGCAATGAAGCATATAAGTATGCAGTTGCGAGATATATATTAAATGCTCAAAAAGGATATAAAGCAGAAACTTTAATTAGTTATGAATTGCAAATGCAAATGTTTACAGAATGATGAAAACAATTATTTGCTGAATCAGAGGGAAAAGATGGTAAAGGTTTATTTCCTACAAGCTGTGTATTTTCAACAGATTTACATTCACTAGGACAATTTATTCAAGAGGGAACAAAAAATATTTTATTTGAAACAATAATTAGTGTTAAAAAACCAAATCTTGATTTAAATGTACCAAAGAATAAAGAAGATTTAGATGGTTTAAATTACTTAACTAGCAAATCTTTTCATGAAATTAATGAAGTTGCAATTGAAGGTGTAATTGATGCTCATGCAAATGCAGGGGAAGTTCCTAATATAATATTGGAATTTGAAAAAATGGATGCTGAAATGTTTGGTTATGCAGCTTACTGATTTATGAAGGCTTGTGCTTTAAGCGGATATTTATTAGAAATTAATCCTTTTAATCAACCAGGAGTTGAAGTTTATAAAACAAATATGTTTAAATTACTTAAAAAACCAGGATTTTAGAAAAAAATAAAAAAATGATAGTAAACTATCATTTTTTTAAACTAAAATTAAGTTATAGGAGTATGAGATATGTTAACAAAAGATAATTTAATCTATTTAAGAGATAAACAAAAAATTTTAGATAACTATATAATGGAAGCAAAAAATTTAGTTTTAAATAAAATAATAATTAAAAAGAAAATAATTGCTTTTCTAGTAGAAATTTCTGAATTTATAAATGAATATAGAGAATTCAAATACTGATCTAATAAAGGTCCAAGTGAAAGACAAACTATATTAGAAGAATTAATTGATTGTTTACATTTTATTATTAGTTTAGGAACTAACGTAAATTTTGATTTTTCTAAATTTGACAGTAAAATGACAAAAGCAACTGATATAGATTCTTGAAGCATTAATGTTTATAAAAAAACTTTACTTTTTGAAGAGAAATTTAATGTTCAAACATATGATGAATTATTAGATGAATTTTTATCAATAACTTATATATTAAATATAAGCAATGATGAAATCTTAAGTGTTTATAATAAAAAAAACGAAATTAATTTTAATAGACAAGATACAGGTTATTAAAATATAAGGGGGTATTATATGTCAGAAAAAAAAGATCTAAAAAACATTTATAACTATAAACCCTCAAATCCAGATGATCCTAAAATACCTTCTTTTGATCAAGAACTAAGTAATCAATATATTAGCTCATTTGATGACTCCAAATTTTATTTTGAATCAAGTATTAATAAAAATATTGTTGAAAATTCTAAAAACGATTCAGAAGTTCTAATTGAAGGATTAGAAGATAATAAACAAAATGCAAATAGTATAATAGCTAGAATTAAAGAATTTAATGAATCAAAAAATTCACCTAAAACACAAGATGATGAACTTGTAACAAATGAACTTATAATGCCAGATCCAACCTCTGAATTAAATATTTTGAATATAATTAGAAATAATAAGTATAGAAGTATGGAAAATATAGCAAAAACTAGAGAAACAATTAAAAAAACTCGCAAAGAGGTTAGAATAAAGCTTACAGAAAAGGAAATAAAAAAGATTTTAAGTACTTTTAAAATTAAAGTTATAAAAGTTACTCAAAAAGAAGTTGTGCTTAAAAATAGTAAGTATGGTTTTGAAATTTTTAAAAACTCATCTGATAATCGATATTGGGTTGTAGCATCGTGTTTTGAAGAAATTTGAAATCCTATTAAAAGTACTTATTCAAATTTATGAAATGGAAATGCTTTTATAGGTTATGGTTATAATGATTTTGATGAAATGATTGAAAAAACAAAAAATTTAATGATAAAAGGTAAAACAGGAAATATAATTTGAAGAGATTTTGTGATTGGATGAAATAAAGAAAAAAATAGATTTTATGCAGCAGATAAACCAACTCAATTTACTTTTGCAGAATATAAAAAAATAGTTAAATGATATAAAGAAAATAAAATTCGAATTTTAGTTAAACAAACTAAGGTTAAAGATATTGAAGATTTAATGGAAGAAAACAGATTAAAAAGACAAAAAGGTGAAAAATTATCTGGTATGTCAACAATACAAGCAAAATTGCTAGATCCACCACGAAGAGCATCATTAGTTTTTGGATATCCTGTTAATAATCCTAAATATAAAGGAAAGGATTTTGCAAACCCTGAAAATAAATTATATGAAATAGGGTTTGCTCTTACTGAATAAAATGAAAATTACATCGGTTACTAATAGTTTAATTGAAGAAATTTTATCTTACAAAGATACAAAAACTCAAAAACAAACAAATAAATATCTTATTGAAGGAATAAAAATGGTTGATTTAGCTATAAAGAAAAATGTAGTTGAAATGATTTTAGTGGAAACAAAATTATTTGAAAAATACAAAAACTTTGAAAATGTAGTTGAAATATCTGATAATGTTTCAAAAAAAATATCTGACTTAAAAACCACTCAGTCTATTTTTGCTGTTTGCAAAATTATAAAACAAGAAGATTTACCAGGAAATTATCTTATTTTAGATGGTGTTCAAGATCCAGGAAATCTTGGAACTTTAATAAGAAGTGCTTTCGCTTTTGGTTTTAAAAATATAATTTGCTCAAATGATTGTGTAAGTTTTTATAATTCAAAAGTTTTAAGAGCAACTCAATCTAATCATTTTGATTTAAATCTTAAAAATGAAGAACTAATAAATTTCATAAATAAATTAAAGCAAAGGAATATAATAATTTTAGGTACTTTATTAAGAAAAAACAGTTGTAATCTAAATGAAATTAAAAATAAACAAATAGCTTTAATACTTGGAAATGAAGGTAACGGTATTTCAAAAGAAGTATCTAAAACTATTGATAAAAATATAATAATAAACACAGATTCAGAATTGGAAAGCTTAAATGTTGCAATTGCAGGATCAATTTTAATGAACAATATCTATTCATTAAAATAAAGGAAAGGAAATTTAATAATGAGACAATATAATGCCTTAATTAATAATGAACTAATAGATAATGGACAATGATTAGAAATAATGAATCCAGCAACTTTAAATGTTGCAGGAAAAGTAACAGCATTAACTGCTGAAGAGATTAATAAAGCTTTTAGTGTTGCAAGAAACTCTCAACAAAGTTGAGAAGAGGTACTGTTACTTGATAGAATCTCTATTTTAAGAAAATTTAGAGATTTAATTGATGAAAATAAAAATGAAATAGCTCAAATAATTTCAGAAGAAATTGCAAAAAACTTAAAAGAATCACTTTCAGAAGTTATTAGAACAATTGAAATTATAGATTATACTTTTGAAGAAGCTAAAAGAATTGAACCATTAGCTTTAACTGGAGAAGGAATGGGAGCTAAAAACAAAATTGGAATTTTTTCAAGAGTTGCAAAAGGAGTTGTACTTGCAATTTCACCTTTTAATTATCCTTTTAATTTAGCTTTTGCAAAAATTATTCCAGCATTAGTAATGGGAAATACAGTAGTATTTAAACCTGCAACAGCAGGGAGCTTAGTTGGAGCATATATGTCTAATTTAGTAATACAAGCAGGACTTCCAAAAGGTATCTTTAATATTGTTACAGGTAGAGGAAGAGAAATTGGTGATATCATTACTTCAAATCCAGAAATTGATATGATTTCTTTCACTGGAAGTGTTGGAATAGGAAATCAAATAAGAAAAATGGGAAGTACAACTGATTTAGTATTAGAATTAGGAGGAAAAGATCCTGCTCTAGTATTAGATGATTTGAATTTAGAAAAATATGCAGATGAAATAATAAATGGTGCCTATGGATATTCTGGACAAAGATGTACAGCAGTTAAAAGAGTTCTTGTTAACAATAAAATAGCTGATAAATTGGTGCTTATATTAAAAACGAAAATTAATTCATTGAGTGTTGGAATGCCAAAAGATAATGCATTTATTACTCCTGTAATTGATGAAAAATCAGCAGATTTTATTCAAGGTTTAATTGATGATGCAAAAAATAAAGGTGCGGAAATTATTACAGGAAATAAGAGGGAAAAAAATTTAATGTGACCTACATTAATTGATAAAGTAACAATTGATATGAAAGTAGCATGAGAAGAACCGTTTGGACCAGTTTTACCAGTTATGAGAATTGATTCAATAGATGAAATGATTAAAATTGCAAATGACTCACAATTTGGTTTGCAAGCAAGTGTATTTTGTCAAGATATCTCAATAGCACTATCGACTGCCAAAAGAATAAAAACAGGTACAGTAAATATTAACTCAAGACCACAACGAGGACCTGATAGTTTTCCTTTTCTAGGAATTAAAGACTCTGGAGAAGGTGTACAAGGCATTAGAGAGTCTCTATTAAGCATGACAAGATATCAGGGTCTTGTTATTAATTATTAAAAATAAAACTTATTGAATTAGCAATAAAAGACATTAATTAAATATTTTCAATAAATACTTTATATATTTATTATTTTTCAATATAATCTTTTTAGACATCTAATGATGTCTTTTGTTTTTTTAAGAGTATCACTATAATAGGAGGTAAAATGTTTAAAAAAAGTAACAAAAGTTATACAACTTTTAAAATTTTATTCCTATCCTTTTTAATTTTTTCAATAATTTCATTTATATTATCAAGTTTTTATGATCTTAAAATAAATACATGATTTGCAAAGGGAATGGATATATATTGATTAAAAATTTTAACTTGAGTTTATGAAGAAATTGGAATGACACAATCTTATTTATTTATATTTTTATTTATAGCTATTTATTTTGAGATAAAAGTAATTGAAAAAAAAGATAAAAAAATTTGAAAATATGTTCTTTGAGCATTTTATAGCGCTGTTTTAATATTTTGAATTACAGCAAATTCTATATGAATTGTAACTACAACTAAAATTGATGATGGTTATGGTATTGGAATTAGTGGTTGATTTTTAGAATCATATGATATCAGACAAATAATACTTATAGTTTTATTTATAATTGAATCATTTGCTATAGCAGCTGTATTTTGATATATAAGATTTATTTTTATTAAAAAGCCTTATTCTATTCTTTGCGAATACAAAGTTGATACTATTAAAGCTTTTAGTGCTTTTATTTTTACTAGTCTTGTTGTTTATTTAATGAAAGTAATTTTTGGTAGGCCTTATTTTTATAGTGTCGATTTTGAAAATATTTTTTATTCAGACAGAGTAGATCCTTTATGAAGACAGTATTGATTAGAAACAGGTCATAAAATAAAAAGTTGGGGAGTTATTAACCAAACAACAGGGCGTGTAAATGGAGTAAATTATTTAGAGTGATGACAAATAAATGATTTTTTTTCAAATATTGGAGATCTTTTTAATCCGTTAGGAACTGGTAAAGCTGGATGATGAAACTTAGATTTTCCATCAGGTCATATGATATCTTGTTTCACAATGATATATGCATGTTATTTTTTTATGGGAAGAAATAGGAAATTAAATTGAAAAATTTGATCTGCTATTATAATTTGATTTATTCATTTAAATATTATTCAATACACTCAAATAATTTCAAGAACACACTGAATATCTGATACATCATTTTCTATTATTTTATGTTTGGTAGTATTAATTTTTAATGGAAGGATAATTGATTTACTAAGGCAAAAAATTGCTAATAATCAAAAAATAAAGCAAAATAAACAAAAAAATATCACAAAAGCTATTTAAATTAGAGAATAGATATTAAAAAACTTTTATTAGGCGTTTTCTTTTTATAATTTTATTACTTGTCTTTCATTTTTTTAAGTGCTAAAATATTTATGTATTTTAGGGCTATATAAGATAGGGGCATTTAAATGAAAATTAATATATTTTTTAGCGTATTTAGTTGAGTAACAGCGTCAGTTTTAAGTTTTTTAGGATTTTTTCTGATTGGTGAACAGTTTGGTATATTCGTTTCAACATCTGAACTTTCATTACTTAGAAGTTTACAAATAACTTCAATTTTATTAATCATATTATTGTTTATTTTTGGAATATTGGAAGTTTCTATAAAAAAAGGTGTTATTATTCCAATTTTATATACAATACCAGCTATAGTTTTAGCAATTTTAAACATAGTTTTTTTAGTAAATTTAATGCAAAAATTTACTTCATTAAGTTTACAAATATCAATAGTAAGTTATTTTTTAAAAAATATCATAACTTTATCAATTAGTTCATTACTTTTGTTAACTTCAATAGTACCTATTTTCCTATTATCAAAAAAAACTGATAAAAATATTAAAGAAAAAGATAATATATTATCAAAAAAATCACTAAATGATTTATCATCAATTACTTCTAGTGAAAATTCAAAAAAAAGCCCTGAATTTAATCCAGAGTTTACTTCTACTCCAAATGAAAAAACATTTAATATGGTAGATAAACTTGCTAAATTAAAAGAAGATATTAATAATAATAAATTTCATGAAGAAGAGTTGATAGAAGAAAAAAATATTCCTTTAGAAAAAGATTTTTTTGATGACAATTCATTAGAAAATGTTCCTTTAGAAAATAATGCATATGAAAACAACTCATTAGATGTTGAATTTTTAGATAATAATCCAATTTTTAAAGTAGAAAAACCAATTTTAAAAGAAGATAAGTATGAAGAATTTGAAAATAACTCAATTAAAAAAGCAACAAATAAGGCAATGAAAAATGTAGCACCTGTTAACGATATTCCTAAGTTAGAAGAATTACCTCCTATTTTAGAACCTAAGGATCCATATAAACAAACTATAGTTCCTAGAAGATCTGCTCAAAGAGCAGGAGAATTTGATCAACCCATTGGAAATGTTGTAAAACCAACTTATGTTCAAAGAAATATAAGAAAAACAGCTAAATTAGATGAAAATTATCAAGGGAAAGTCTTTTTAGGAGACTCAGATAGAATTTGAGAGGCAATGAAAAAACAAAATAGAAAATTGACTCCAAAAAAACTTAAAACAGATCAAGGTTTAAGCAAATCAAGCACTGTAAATAATTTAAGTAGAGGAAAAACAAAAACTATGGAAATAAATATGGATAATATTTTAGATCCTGTAAATAATAAAAAAGACGATCAATTCACACCAACAATTGATTGA